>JAJUJV010000079.1 GCA_029265155.1 Altererythrobacter sp.
CCCTCCCGCAATCTCTCCGTAAACCCGCTCCCGAAGGTCACCCGAATGCGCTTTCCCCATGATCCACCTCCGAACACGGTGAATCACAAATCAGCGACCTTGTGAATCCTGCGATTCAGATTTCGAGCACGACGCTCTAGAACGTTTTCAGGTTGCCCCATCCGGCTCAGGATGCTTTGTTAACCATACGGCATCGCAGTGGGGACCGCGAACCAGCCGGTGGTCGGGGCGCAATAGAAATGAACGGGGATGTCGATTTTGACGTGCGATATTTTCGCCTGTCACCGCGTTTGCAGCCCTATTTCACCGCGCTCTACTTGTTCGATGTCCGCGCCGACGGCACTTACATTTGCGACCAGCTCCATCCGGAATGGGCGGCGATGCGTTTCTCCCGCGGCACCCCGCCGATCGCTTCCGTGGGCGCGGGAGCACTGGAGCCGCAATGGCCGTTTGTCGTCAGCGGACCGACCAGCAAGTCCATTCGCTTCCAGTTGACCTCCGCGTGCATCTGGGGGCTCGGCCTGCAACCTGCGGGCTGGGCCAAGTTCGTCGATGGGCGCGCTCGTGACTTTGCCGATAGGACACTCGATGGCGCCGCGGACCCGGCCTTCGAGGTCTTCGCTCCCATCCTCCGAATCGTTGAGGATGACGAGGAGCCGGAAGTGGTGGTGGAACGGATCGACCGCTACTTGCTGAGCCAGGCCTCGCGCCCCTCGCCTCAGGAAGAGCGGATCATTCGCTGTCACCAGCTCGTGCGTGATCCGGAGATCGCGACTGTCGCCCAGCTTGGCGAGGAGCTCGGCGTCGAACGCCGCTCGCTCGAACGGCTCTGCGCGCGCTATTTCGGCTTTCCGCCGAAGCTGTTGCTGCGTCGCCAGCGGTTCTTGCGCAGCCTCGCGCGGTTCATGCTGGAGGGGCACCGGCACTGGAGCGAAGTGCTCGACGAGCGCTATTACGACCAGGCGCAGTTCGTGCGCGATTTCCGCTCGTTCATGGGCATGACGCCGAGCGAATATGCCGAGATGCCGCACCCGATCCTGACGAGAATCATGGCCCAGCGCATGGCGGATCAGGGGGCGGCGCCGGAGACGGACCTGCCGACGATCCTGCGCTATTCGACCGAGCGCTGAGCGGCAGCGCGAATAGGGGTTGGGAGCCGGCGCTCTGCCCGCTACACGCGCCCCTCGATGACAGACTACACGGCTCTTGAACAGGAAGCGGGCGCGCGGATTGCGGCGGCGCAGGATCTGGCGGCGCTGGAGGCGCTGCGGGTGGAATACCTTGGAAAACAGGGTAGCGTGTCGGGGTTGCTGAAGACCCTGGGGACGATGACTCCCGAAGAGCGGCAGGAAAAAGCTCCTAAGATCCAGCACTTACGCCAGTCTGTCGCGGATGCGCTGGCTCAGAAAAAGGCCGCGATGGAGGCGGCGGAGCTGGAGGCCCGGCTGGCGACGGAAAAGCTCGACCTGACGCTGCCGGCGCCGGAAGCGCCGCGAGGATCGGTTCACCCGGTCAGCCAGGTGATGGACGAACTCGCCGAAATCTTTGCAGATTTAGGCTTCAGTGTCGCCACGGGGCCGGAGATCGAGGACGACTGGCACAACTTCACCGCGCTCAACATGCCCGAAAGCCACCCGGCGCGGGCCATGCACGACACCTTCTATTTTCCGCACCAAGACCACGCACAAAGGCACACAGACGGTCCACAAGGGCACCGAACCCTGCTGAGGACGCACACGAGCCCGGTACAAGTGCGCACGATGCTGAGCGTCGTCGAAAAGAACGGGGGGGGCGCACCGATACGGATCATCGCGCCGGGCCGGGTCTATCGCAGCGACAGCGACGCGACGCACACGCCGATGTTCCACCAGGTCGAAGGCCTCGTCATCGATCGCGACATCCACCTCGGGCACCTCAAGTGGACGCTCGAGACTTTCCTCAAGGCCTTCTTCGAGCGCGAGGACATCGTGCTGCGGCTGCGGCCGAGCTACTTCCCGTTCACCGAGCCTTCGGTCGAAGTCGACGTCGGCTTCGCGATCGAGAACGGGAAGCGGGTGCTCGGCGGCAGCGGCGATGCGCCGGGGCACGGCTGGATGGAGCTGCTCGGCAGCGGCATGGTCAACCGCCGGGTGATCGAGATGTCGGGGCTCGATCCCGACGAATGGCAGGGCTTCGCGTTTGGAGTCGGCGTCGACCGGCTGGCGATGCTCAAGTACGGGATGGACGACTTGCGCGCCTTCTTTGACGGCGATGTCCGCTGGCTCCGGCACTACGGGTTCAGCGCCTTCGACCAGCCGACGCTCTCGGGCGGAGTAGGAGCGCGCGCATGAAGTTCTCGCTCGCCTGGCTGAAGCAGTACCTCGAGACGGAGGCCGGCGCCGCGGAGATCGCGGCCAAGCTCAACGCGCTCGGGATCGAAGTGGAGGGGCTGGAGGACCCGGCCGAGAAGCTCGCCGGCTTCCGCGTCGCGCGGGTGCTGACCGCGGCGCCGCATCCGAACGCGGACAAACTGCAGGTCCTCACCGTCGACCACGGCGACGGCCAGCCGCTGCAGGTCGTATGCGGCGCGCCGAATGCCCGCGCGGGCCTCGTCGGCGTGCTCGGGACGGCGGGCGCGGTGGTCCCGGCCGGCGGCTTCGAGCTCAAGAAGAGCGCGATCCGCGGGGTCGAGAGCAACGGCATGATGTGCTCGGCGCGCGAGCTCGAGCTCGGCGACGATCACGCCGGGATCATCGAGCTGCCCGAGGACGCGCCGGTCGGCACGGCTTTTGCGGAGTACCGCGGCACCAGCCCGGTGTTCGACGTGGCGATCACCCCGAATCGGCCGGACTGCATGGGTGTCTTCGGCATTGCCCGCGATCTCGCGGCGGCCGGAATGGGTACGCTGAAGCCGCCGCGCATCGAGCCGGTCGCGGGCGCCTTCCCCTGCCCCGTCGAAATCCGCACCGACGATCCCGAGGGGTGCCCGGCGTTCTACGGGCGAGTGATCCGCGGCGTGCGCAACGGGCCTTCGCCCGAGTGGCTGCAATCGGCGCTGCGCGATGCGGGGCAGCGGCCGATCTCGGCGCTGGTCGACCTCACCAACTACCTGATGCTCGGCTTCGGGCGACCGGCGCATGCGTACGATCTGGCCAAGCTCAGCGGAGCGGTAGTGGCGCGGCGGGCGAGGGAGGGCGAACAGGTCCTCGCGCTCAACGAGAAGACTTATACGCTCACTCCCGAAATGACGGTGATCGCCGACGAGCGGCAGGTCCACGACATCGCCGGGATCATGGGCGGCGAGGATTCGGGCGTGTCGGAGAGCACCACCGACGTGCTGCTCGAAATCGCCTACTTCAATCCCGAGCGGATCGGCGCGACCGGCCGCGCGCTCGGCCTCGCTTCCGACGCGCGGACACGGTTCGAGCGCGGCGTCGATCCGGCTTTCCTCGATCACGGGCTGGAGCTGCTGACCGCGTTGATCGTGGAGACTTGCGGCGGCGAAGCGTCGGAAGTGGTGCGGGCGGGGACGCCGCCGCTGGAAACGGCGCGCGTCGCTTACGACCCGCTGCTCTCCGCCAAGCTCGGCGGCGTGGAGATCGCCCCGGCCGAGCAGCGCGCGATTCTCGAGCGGCTCGGCTTCGCCGTCGCCGAGGATTGGACGGTTACCGCCCCCACTTGGCGGCCCGACATCGACGGGGCGGCCGACCTCGTCGAGGAAGTGGTTCGCGTCCACGGGATCGACCGCGTCGAAAGCGTGGCGCTGCCGCGCGGTGAAGGAGTCGCGCGCCCGACCGCCACGCCCGAGCAGAAGCTCGAGCGCCGACTGCGCCGCGCCGCCGCGGCGCGCGGGCTTAACGAGGCGGTGACGTGGTCGTTCATCCCGCCGGCAGACGCGGATCACTTTGCTGACGGAAACGGGGGCCTGTGGGTCCTGGAAAACCCGATCAGCGAGGACATGAAGGCGATGCGCCCTTCGCTGCTGCCGGGGCTGCTGTCGGCCGCGAAGCGCAATCTCGACCGCGGCGCGGACGGGGTGCGGCTGTTCGAGATCGGCCGCCGCTACTTGCGCGGCGATGCGGCGCGGAGCGACGAGCGCCTGACGCTCGCGGTGCTGCTTGCCGGTGAGAGAGAGCCGCGCGGCTGGGATCAACGAAGGAATGGCGGCAAGGCGCAGGCGTTCGATGCCTTCGATGCCAAGGCCGAAGCGCTGGCGCTGCTCGCCGAGGCCGGGGCGCCGGTCGACAAGCTGCAGGTGATGGGAGAGGCGGGGCCGCAGTTCCACCCCGGTCAGTCGGCCACGCTGAGGCTTGGGCCCAAGACGGTGCTGGCCCGCTTCGGCGCACTCCATCCCAAGACGCTCGAAGCGTTCGACATCGAAGGGCCTGTGGCGGCGGTCGAGCTGTTCCTCGATGCCATCCCGGCCCGCAAGGGCGGCGGCGGATTCGCTCGCGTCGCCTATGCACCGCCCGCCTTGCAGGCGGTGACTCGCGACTTCGCCTTCCTCGTCCCGGCCGAACTTCCCGCCGGCGAGCTGCTGCGCGCGGTGCGCGGGGCCGACAAGGCGAACATCGTCGATGCCCGCGTGTTCGACGTGTTCGCCGGACAAGGCGTGCCCGAAGGCAAGAAGTCGGTCGCGATCGAAGCCAAGCTCCAGCCCGGCGAGAAGACTTACACCGACGAGGACCTCAAGGGCATTTCCGAACGGATCGTCGCCGCGGCCGCCAAGCTGGGCGCCGAGCTGCGCGGCTGACGGTGGCGGCGACCGAGCTCGTCAGCCTGACGAACGGCGTCCTCACCGCGCGGATCAACCCGCTCGGCGCGGAGCTGTGGTCGCTGACCGACGACGTCGGGCGCGAGTACATGACCGATGCCGACCCGGCGTTCTGGACCGGGCGCGCCCCGCTGCTGTTTCCGATCGTCGGCGCGCTGAGCGGCGGGCGGTACCGGTTGAGCGAAGCGGTTTACGAACTGCCCAAGCATGGCTTCGCGCGGCACAGCCGCTTCGAGTTGATCGAGAGAGGCGGAGACAAGGCGCGCTTCCGGTTGGTCGATAGTCCGGAAACGCGCGCCGCCTATCCGTTTGCTTTTGCGCTGGAGGTGGAGTTTGCGCTCGGAGGGCAGTGCCTGACGACGACCGTCACGGTGACCAACCGTGGCGCAGAGCCGATGCCGTTCAGCTTCGGCTTTCACCCCGCTTTTGCCTGGCCGCTTCCGGGCGGGGGAGCCAAGGCGGCGCACCGGATCGCCTTCGAGCGCGAGGAGCCGGCGCCTGTTCGGCGGATCGATCCGACCAGCGGGACGCTGCGGACCGACAGCGATCCCACGCCGGTGCAGGGGCAGGTGCTTGCGCCCGATGCTTCGCTGTTCGAGCTCGATGCGCTGATCTTGGATCGCCTTGAGAGCCGCTCCCTCGTGTTCTCGGGCGAAAACGGCGCGGCGCTGCGCCTCGACTTTCCCGATTGTCCGAATCTCGGCATCTGGCAGAAGCCCGGTGCCCCGTTTCTGGCGATCGAACCCTGGCAGGGCTTCAACGATCCGGAAGGCTTTGACGGCGATTTCTTCGAGAAGCCTGGTGTGGTCGTGCTGCCGGCGGGTGAAAGCCGGCAGTTCCGCCTGGGCGTGAACGTCACACCGGCCGGCAATCGTTAGGCTCCGCCGGTGTAAAGCGCCGATAGACGCTCGCCGCTGCGGGCGCTAACCGGCGGCGCCATGACGATTTCCAACCGCCGCACGTTCGCGATCATCTCTCACCCCGACGCGGGCAAGACAACGTTGACCGAGAAGCTGCTGCTGCAGGGCGGCGCGATTCACCTTGCCGGGGAGGTCAAGGCGCGCGGGGCGGCGCGGCGGGCGCGCAGCGACTGGATGAAGATAGAGCAGCAGCGCGGGATCTCGGTGACCAGCTCGGTGATGACCTTCGAGCGGGCCTTCGACGATTTGGGAGACGTGACCTTCAACCTGCTCGACACGCCGGGGCACGAGGACTTCTCCGAAGATACTTATCGCACGCTCACCGCGGTGGACTCCGCGATCATGGTGATCGACGCGGCCAAGGGCATCGAGCCGCAGACGCGCAAGCTGTTCGAGGTCTGCCGGCTACGCTCGGTGCCGATCATCACCTTCGTCAACAAGGTCGACCGCGAGGGAAGGCCGACGTTCGAGCTGCTCGACGAAGTGGCCGACATGCTGGCGCTCGACGTCAGCCCTCAGGCCTGGCCGGTGGGGATGGGCGGCAAGTTCGAAGGCGTGCTCGACTTCGCGACCGGCGCGGTGAGCCGGCCGGAGGGACCGAGCAAGGAGTTCCTCGGCAGGCGGGAGACCGATGCCGCGCTTCCCCGCGACGTGACCGAGGAAGTCGAGCTGGCGCAGGCGGGCTATCCGGAGTTCGACCTCGAAGCCTATCGCCACGGCGACCTGACGCCAGTCTATTTCGGATCGGCGCTGAAGAACTTCGGGGTGGCCGAGCTGATCGATGCGATCGCCCGCTACGCGCCGCCGCCGCGGCCGCAGCCGGCGGGCGAGGAGACGATCAGCCCCGAGCGCGACGAAGTGACCGGGTTCATCTTCAAGGTGCAGGCGAACATGGACCCGCAGCACCGCGACCGCATCGCCTTCATGCGCATGGTCTCGGGCACCTTCAAACGCGGCATGAAGCTGACGCCGTCGGGCCTCGGCAAGCCGATCGCGGTGCATTCGCCGATCCTGTTCTTCGCGCAGGACCGCGAGCTGGCCGACACCGCCGAAGCGGGCGACATCATCGGCATTCCGAACCATGGCACGCTCCGCGTCGGCGACACGCTGAGCGAGAAGAACCAGGTGCGCTTCACCGGCCTGCCGAACTTCGCGCCCGAGATCCTGCGCCGGGTGCAGCTCAAGGATCCGACCAAGACCAAGCAGCTTCGGAAAGCGCTCGACGACCTCAGCGAGGAGGGCGTGATCCAGGTGTTCTATCCGGAGATCGGCGCGCAGTGGATCGTCGGGGTGGTCGGGCAGCTCCAGCTCGACGTGCTCGTCTCGCGGCTGTCGGCCGAGTACAAGGTCGAGGCGGCGCTCGAGGCTTCGCCATTCGCGACGGCGCGCTGGCTGAAGGGGCCGGACACGGCGCTCAAGGAATTCGAGCAGTTCAACCGCCCGAACCTCGCGCGCGACCGCGACGGCGACCTCGTGTTCATGGCCAAGAGCCCGTGGGATGTCGGCTACCAGCAGGAAAAGAACCCGGAGCTGACGTTCGGCGCCACCAAGGAGAGGTGACAAGGCGCGGCGCCGACCCTACCTCAAGGGCCATGGCCGAATTCTTCGAGGCGCTTTCCGACGATCATGTTGCCATGATCGCCCGCCAGCCGGTGTTCTTCGTGGCGACGGCGGCCGAAGGCTCGCGCATCAACCTCAGCCCCAAGGGCTACGACTGTTTGCGCGTGCTGTCGCCGACGCGCGTGGCGTGGCTCGACCTCGGCGGATCGGGCAACGAGACCAATGCGCACCTGCTGGCCGACGGGCGGATCACGATGATGTTCTGCAACTTCCAGCAGCCGGCGCAGGTGCTGCGGATCTACGGCAAGGGCGAGCCGGTGCTGCCGTGGGAGCGGGGCTGGGACGCGCTCGCCGAGCACTTCACGATGCTGCCGGGGACGCGGCAGATCTTCGACATCGCGGTCGAAGGCGTGCACACGAGCTGCGGCTATGGCGTGCCGCTGATGACGCTCGAGCGCGAGCGGCCGACGCTGCTCAAGGTCCATGCCAAAGCCGATGCCGCCGTGTGGGCGGGCAAGGCGCGGCGGCACCGCCAGAGCATCGACGGGCTGCCGACCCGCACGACCGACCGCTACATCGCCGGGGAGCCCGGCACCGTTCCCGACTGAGCGGCGTTGAAGCGCGCGTGCAGCTCACCTTCGCCAGCTACAACATTCACAAGGGCATCGGTGTGGACGGGCGCCGCGATGCCGACCGCATCGTCACCGTGCTGCGCGAGATCGGCGCCGACGTGATCGCGCTGCAGGAGTGCGACTATCGCTTCGGCGAGCGCGAGAGCGTACTGCCCAAGGCGATGCTCGACGACACGCCGTGGCGTGCGGCGCCGGTCAACAAGCGGGCGCGGAGCCTCGGTTGGCACGGCAACGCGCTGCTGGTGCGGCGCGACATCGAGATCGAGGCTGCACGCGCGCTCGATCTGCCAACGCTCGAGCCGCGCGGAGCGGTCAGCGCCGACCTAGTCGTGGAGGGCCGGCGCCTGCGCGTGGTGGGGATGCATCTGGACCTCTCCGGCCTGCGCCGCCGCGACCAGATCCGCGCGGTGCTGCGCCATTGCGAGGACTGCGACACGCCTTGTCCGACAGTGCTGATGGGCGACTTCAACCAGTGGGGCCGGGCCAACGGCGTGCTGCGCGAGTTCAGCGACGGCTGGACCGCGCCCGCGATCGGCAACAGCTTCCCGAGCCGGCGCCCGCTCGCGCCGCTCGACCGGATCGTCCACTCGGACGAATGGAACTGCCACGCCGCCGCCGTTCATCATAGCGCGCTGGCGGCTGCGGCCTCGGACCACCTGCCGGTGAAGGTGACGCTAGAACTCGCTGCCTGATTTTTGTGCACATGCACAATATCTGTGCGGCGGCGACAGGCGGCGAGCGCCTGCGCCTGAAGCAGGTAGTTGAAAAGGCGCCGTAAACACCGACTGGCACGCCGCTTGCCTAACTGACCCATGGCCGGGGATCGTCCGGTAGGCAGCAGGGGTCAGTGATGAAATTCATCATAGCCATCATCAAACCATTCAAGCTCGACGAGGTGCGCGAAGCGCTCGGCGCGATCGGCGTGGCGGGGATGACGGTCTCGGAAGTCAAAGGCTTCGGCCGGCAGAAGGGCCAGACGGAAATCTACCGTGGGGCGGAATACTCCACCAACATGCTCCCGAAGGTGAAGCTGGAGATCGCGGCCAGCGACGCGCTCGCCCAGCAAGTCATCGAGACCATCCAGCAAACCGCCAGCACCGATAGCATCGGCGACGGGAAGATCTTCGTGCTCGACCTCGCGTCGACCACGCGCATCCGCACCGGCGAAACCGGCGACAACGCCCTTTGAGCGGCGCCTTGGACATGAGGGGTAACACTATGATCCGCAAAACGCTTTGCGGCGCCGGCGCGCTCGGCGCGTCGATGTTCGCCGCGACCGCTGCATGGGCCCAGGAAACGGCCGAGGCGGTCACCGACGGGGTGGCCGAAGTCGGCGCTATCGTACCGGTCGCCGAAGCCGTGGAGGAAGTCGCGACTCTCGACACCGGCGACACGGCCTGGATGCTCGTCTCGACGGTCCTGGTCCTGGCGATGATCGTGCCGGGACTGGCGCTGTTCTACGGCGGCCTCCTGCGCACCAAGAACATGCTGTCGATGCTGACCCACGTGCTGGCCATTGCCTGCGTGGCAATGCTGGTGTGGGTGAGCTGGGGCTACAGCCTCGCGTTCAGCGGCGAGGGAACCTTCATCGGCGATACCAGCAAGCTGTTCCTGGCCGGCGTGACGCCGGATGCGCTCTCCGGGACTATCCCCGAATACGTCTTCGTCAGCTTCCAGATGACCTTTGCGGCGATAACTGCGGCGCTGCTCGTCGGCTCGCTGGCCGAGCGCGTGAAGCTGAGCGGCCTGATGATCTTCGCGGTGATCTGGCTGACGATCGTCTACTTCCCGATGGCGCACATGGTGTGGTCGGCTGGCGGTCTGTTCTTCGAGATGGGCGCGCTCGACTTCGCCGGCGGCACGGTGGTGCACATCAACGCAGGCGTCTCCGGCCTCGTCGGGTGCCTGATCCTCGGCAAGCGCATCGGCTATCTGAAGGAAGCGATGCCCCCACACTCGCTGACCGCGACGCTGATCGGCACCGGCCTGCTGTGGGTCGGCTGGTTCGGCTTCAACGCGGGTTCGGCGCTCGGTGCCAACGGGGCTGCGGGCCTGGCGATGATCAACACCTTCACCGCGACTGCGGCCGGTGCGATCGCCTGGATGGTCGCCGAGAAGGCCAGAGGCCACAAGTCGACGCTGCTCGGCGGCTGCTCGGGCGTGATCGCCGGCCTCGTCGCGATCACTCCGGCGGCCGGCAACGCCGGCCCGTTCGGAGCGATCATCCTCGGCGCGGTTGCCTCGGTGCTCTGCTACGTCTTCGTCGCCAGCATCAAGCCCAAGCTCGGCTTC
>JAJUJV010000103.1 GCA_029265155.1 Altererythrobacter sp.
CCGGAGCTGAAGGCGGAATAAGCCACTTTACGGCGTTGTGGCCCCGCGCCGCGGGCGCCACAGCGGGCTCAGATGAACTCAATCTTCTCGATTTGGTAGAAGCGGTCGCCGGACGGAACGGTGACTTCCACTTCATCCCCCACCTGCTTGCCGATCAATGCGCGGCCGAGAGGGGATTCGTAAGAGATGCGGCCCTGGCGCACATCCGCCTCCGTCTGCCCGACGATCTGATAGCGCTGCGGCTTGTCGTCGTCATCAAGTACGGTGACAGTCGCACCGAACACGACACGGTCGCCCGACAGTGTTGAGGGATCGATGATCTGCGCTCGGGTAACGCGGTCTTCCAGCTCTGCGATCTGGGCTTCAATCTGGCCCTGCCGCTCTTTGGCTGCATGGTATTCGGCGTTTTCCGATAGGTCGCCGTGGGCTCGCGCCTCTTCGATAGCATCGACGATACGCGGCCGCTCCTGCCGCAGGGCCTGAAGGTCGGCAGTCAGCTTCTCGTAGCCTTCCGCGAGCATTGGAACTCGTTCCATGATCATCCCTGTCTATCCATCCATCCGTCAAAAGAACCCCGCCCGCCGTCCCAATTTTACCGAGGGGGCGGTTCGGCAGCGTTCGATTGTCGGGAAAACTTTCAGTTATAGTAGTCCTGCAGCGGGCGTACTTCAAGGTCGCTCACTTTGACCGACGTAATGGTTCGCGCCACCGCTATCGATCCGGCGGCCGTCGTGTAGTACGGCACCTTGGCCGCCACCGCCGAAGCGCGGATCGACTGGCTGTCCTTGTGGCTCTGCCATCCTTCGGTAGTATTGAAGATCAGCGCGACTTCGCCGTCGACAATCTTGTCGACAATGTGCGGCCGACCTTCCGCCACTTTGTTGACCCGCTCCACGGCTATGCCGGCGTCGGACAAGTACTGCTGTGTTCCTCCGGTCGCGACAACCTTGAAACCGGCAGCGACGAGTTGCCTTACCGGCTCCAGGATGTGCGGTTTGTCGCTGTCCTTGACCGAGACGAACAAGGTGCCGCTTTCCGGCAGTACCGTACCTTCGCCGAGCTGCGACTTGATATAAGCCGTTTGGAAATTCCGGTCGATTCCCATGACTTCCCCGGTGGACTTCATTTCGGGCGACAGGACGGGGTCCGAGCCAGGGAAACGGGCGAACGGGAACACCGCTTCTTTCACGGTCATGTGGCTGATGCGCCAGTCGATCTTCGGCAAATCGGCGAGCTTCTCGCCTGCCATCACGCGCGCCGCGATCTTGGCGATGGGTTGTCCAATGGCCTTGGCGACGAACGGCACCGTACGGCTCGCCCGCGGGTTGACCTCTATCAGGTAAACCGTGTCGTCCTTAACCGCGAACTGGACGTTCATCAGCCCCTTCACGCCCAATGCCAAGGCTAGCGCCTCAGCCTGGCGCTCCATTTCAGCGACGATCTCGTCGGACAAACTGTAGGGAGGCAGTGTTGCGGCACTGTCGCCAGAATGGACACCCGCTTCCTCGATGTGCTGCATCACACCCGCGACGACCACTTGCTCCCCGTCACACAGCGCATCGACATCGCACTCGATCGCATCGCGCAGGTACTGGTCGATCAGCACCGGGCTATCGCCGGAAACGTTGACCGCCGTGGCGATGTAGGAGTCGAGCTGGGCTTCGGAATCGACGATCTCCATCGCCCGCCCGCCGAGGACGTAGCTCGGCCGTAGCAGAACCGGATAGCCGATGCGTGACGCAACCGCCGCCGCCTCGTCGCGGCTGCGGGCGATGCCGTTTGCCGGCTGCTTCAGATCGAGCCGATCGACGAGTTGCGAGAAGCGTTCGCGATCTTCCGCGAGATCGATCGCGTCGGGCGAGGTGCCAAGGATCGGAATACCTGCGGCTTCCAGCGCACTCGCCAGCTTGAGCGGGGTTTGCCCACCAAACTGGACGATGACCCCAACCAGCTCGCCTTTCGAATGCTCGACACGCAGGATCTCCAGCACGTCCTCGGCCGTCAGCGGCTCGAAATAGAGCCGGTCCGACGTGTCGTAGTCGGTGGAGACGGTCTCCGGATTGCAGTTGACCATAATCGTCTCGTAACCTGCCTCGCTCAGCGCGAAGCAGGCGTGGACGCAGCAGTAGTCGAATTCGATTCCCTGCCCGATCCGGTTCGGCCCCATGCCGAGGATCACGATCTTCTTGCGGTCGGAAGGATCGGCTTCGTTCTCCGGTTCTCCGAAGCTCGGCGCTTCGTAAGTCGAATACATGTATGGCGTGATCGCTTCGAATTCGGCAGCGCACGAATCGATCCGCTTGAACACCGGCAAGACTCCGAGCCGCTGACGCTGTTGGCGAACCTCGTCCTCGCTGGTAGCGCCGGCCATCGCCACGAGAGCGTCATGCAGCAAGCCCGACCGCCTCGCCTGGGTTTCCGCGAGCCCGCCGGCGACGCCAACCGAGCGCACCGCCAAAGTCGCGAGCCGCTTGTCGGAGAAGCCCATCGCCTTGAGCCGCCGCAAGCCTTCCGCGTCGTTGGGCAGGCCGTTCTGGCCTATCATCGACTCTTCGTAGATGATCTCCTCGATGTGGCGCAGGAACCAGGGATCGTAGTGCGTGATTCCCTGTATCTCCTCGACCGTGAAGCCTTCTCGGAATGCCTGGCCGACCTTCAGTAGCCGGTCGGGTGTACGCTGCGACAGCGCGGCCACGATCTCTTCGCGACTGGCACCCTCGAGCTCGACAACGCGGTTGAAGCCGTCGAGGCCCGTTTCGAGGCCGCGGAGCGCCTTTTGCAGGCTTTCCTTGAAGTTGCGGCCGATGGCCATGACTTCGCCGACCGACTTCATCGCCGTGGTCAGGCTGGGCTCGGCGCCCTTGAACTTCTCGAACGCAAAACGCGGGATCTTGGTGACGACGTAATCGATCGTCGGCTCGAAGCTGGCGGGGGTCGCCCCGGTGATCTCGTTGGTGATCTCGTCGAGCGTATAGCCGACCGCCAGTTTGGCTGCGACCCGCGCGATCGGAAAGCCGGTGGCCTTCGACGCCAAGGCCGAAGAGCGCGACACGCGCGGGTTCATCTCGATGACGATCAGCCGCCCGTCCTTGGGATTGACCGCAAATTGGACGTTCGAACCGCCTGTTTCGACGCCAATTTCACGCAGCACGGCAATGCTCGCCGAGCGCATGATCTGGTATTCCTTGTCGGTCAGCGTCAGAGCCGGCGCGACGGTAATCGAGTCCCCAGTGTGGACGCCCATCGGATCGACGTTCTCGATCGAGCAGACGATGATGGCGTTGTCGTTGCGGTCGCGCACGACCTCCATCTCGAACTCCTTCCACCCGAGAAGGCTTTCCTCAATGAGGACCTCGGTGGTCGGAGAGGCATCGAGGCCCGAGCGCACGATCGCCTCGAACTCGGAGCGGTTATAGGCAATGCCGCCGCCGGTCCCGCCAAGCGTGAAGCTCGGGCGGATGATCGCCGGTAGGCCGGTGCGCTCGAGCACCGCGTAAGCCTCGTCTACCGTATGCGCGACGCCGCTGCGCGCGGATTCGAGGCCAATCTTGTCCATCGCCTCGCGGAAGCGCTGACGGTCTTCGGCCTTGTCGATCGCGTCGGCATTGGCGCCGATCAGGGTCACGCCGAGCCTGTCGAGCGTGCCGTCGTTATAGAGCGCCAAGGCGCAATTGAGCGCCGTCTGTCCGCCCATCGTCGGCAGCAGCGCGTCGGGGCGCTCCTTCTCGATGATCTTGGCCACGATCTCCGGGGTGATCGGCTCGACATAGGTCGCGTCGGCGAACTCGGGATCGGTCATGATCGTCGCCGGGTTGGAGTTGACCAGAATGACCCGGTAACCCTCTTCCTTCAGCGCCTTGATCGCCTGCGTGCCTGAATAATCGAACTCGCACGCCTGGCCGATGATGATCGGCCCCGCACCGATGACGAGGATCGAGGAGATGTCAGTGCGTTTGGGCATTTTAGGAGAGCATCCCCACAAATCGTTCAAACAAGTAGAAGCTGTCCTGTGGGCCCGGGCTGGCCTCAGGGTGATATTGCACGCCGAACGCCTTCTTGCCCTTCACCGAAAGGCCGGCATTCGAGCCATCGAACAGCGACACGTGCGTTTCCTCCACAGTGTCCGGCAGAGTGTCGCGATCCACCGCAAACCCATGGTTCATGCTGGTGATCTCGACGACACCGTCCTCGAGCCGCTTGACCGGGTGGTTGGCGCCGCGGTGGCCCTGGTTCATCTTGGTCGTCTGCGCGCCCACAGCCAGGCCGAGCAACTGGTGACCGAGGCAAATGCCGAAGACCGGCACGTCCTTGTCCAGCAGCGCCTTGATCGTGGGCACCGCGTATTCTCCCGTCGCCGCCGGGTCGCCCGGCCCGTTGGAAAGGAACACGCCGTCGGGCTTTAGCGCTTCAATGTCCTCCAGCGACGCCTGCGCCGGCACCACTGTCACCCGCGCGCCGGCCTTCACCAGATTGCGGAAGATGTTGTCCTTGGAGCCATAGTCGATCGCGACCACGTGCGGCCGATCGTCGCCTTGGGAGTTGGCATAGCCTTGACCCAACGCCCACGGACCGCCTTCCCAGCCTTCGTGCTTTTCACGGCTGACGACTTTGGCCAAGTCCATGCCTTCGAGCCCTGGCCATTCCTGTGCTTGCTTGAGCAACGCTGGAAGGTCGAACTGCCCCTGCTTGTCATGGGCGATCACCGCGTTCGGCGCCCCGCCGGTGCGAATGCGCCGGGTGAGCGCGCGCGTATCGACGCCCGAGAGGCCGATCTTGCCTTGCTCGGACATCCATTCGACGAGCTCGCGCTCGGCGCGGAAGTTGGAATGGCGAGTTACTTCCTCGCGCACGACGCAGCCGACTGCGCCTTCGACGTTCGATTCAACGTCCTCGGCATTGGTGCCGACGTTGCCGATGTGCGGAAAGGTGAAGGTGACGATCTGCGCCGCGTACGAGGGATCGGTCAACACTTCCTGATAACCGGTCATCGCGGTGTTGAAGCAGACCTCACCTACAGCGCTGCCTGTAGCGCCGAAGCCCTTGCCCCAGATCACGGTACCATCCGCGAGAACGAGGACTCCGGTCGCACCTTTCGGTTGCGCAGGCAAAGAGGCGGACAGGGCCATGGGCTCTCCGAGCAAAGTGTTTCCGGCAGTAGGTGCTAAGTCGCTGCCGCTAGACACCGCCCTTCCCCGCGTCAACCTCGCCAGCGGCGAAATATGCGGCTAAGCGGCACGGTCAGCAGACCATGCAGTGGAAAGACAGATAAGATGCTCCGGGACGATCTCAAGCAGGCCCAGATTTCCGCGATGAAGAGCGGTGAAAAGGAGCGGTTGGGCGCGGTCCGCCTGATCCTCGCCAAGATCAAGGACCGCGACATTGAGCAACGCACCGCGGCCAAGCCGTTGGAAGACGATGCGCTGGTCATCGACACGCTGCAGAAGATGGCCAAGCAGCGCCGCGAGTCGATCGCGATGTACGAGCAAGGCGGCCGCGAAGAACTCGCCGCTGTCGAACGCGCCGAACTGGCCGTGATCGAAGAGTTCCTGCCCCGCCAGATGGACGAGATCGAGACCAAAGCCGCGATCGAGGCGATCAAGGCCGAACTCGGTGCCAGCGGCATGAAGGATATGGGCCGCGTCATGGCTGAGCTGAAAGCGCGCCACGGCACCGTCCTCGACGTGGGCCGCGCCAGCGGATGGGTAAAAGAAAGTCTGTCTTAGCCCCGTCCGCCGGGTGCTGGTGAGAATCGAGAGCGGCCGGTAGGCTGACCGCTCCATGGCACTCTCACCCCAATGGCTCGACGAGTTGCGCGCACGCGTCACGCTCTCCAGCGTGGTCCGGCGCACGACCAAGCTGCAGAAGGCCGGCCGCGAATGGAAGGCTTGCTGCCCGTTCCATAGCGAGAAGACGCCCTCGTTCTACGTGAACGACGAGAAAGGCTTCTATCACTGCTTCGGCTGCCAGGCGCACGGGGACGTCATCCGCTGGATGACCGACCAACGGGGCCTAGCCTTCATGGATGCCGTCAAGGAGCTGGCGGCCGAGGCCGGGTTGGAGCTGCCGGCGCCCGACCCGATGGCGGCGCGCAAGGCCGAGCAGCGCGCGGGACTTCATGACGTCATGGCAGCGGCCCAGGAATGGTTCCGCGCCCAGCTCGATACTCCGCAGGGTGCGGCCGCGCGCGAGTACCTGAAGTCGCGCCGGTTCGATGGGCATACGCTCGACCGCTTCGGCTTCGGCTATGCGCCAAACAGCCGCAACGCGCTGAAAGAGGCGCTCGGCCGGTACGGCGAGCCGATGCTCGTGGAAGCGGGCTTGCTGATCGAGGTCGAAGAACGCGACCCGTACGACCGCTTTCGCGACCGGCTAACGATCCCGATCCACGATGCCCGCGGCAGGGTGATAGGCTTTGCAGCCCGGATCCTCGACACGGGGCGAAAAGATGCGCCTAAGTATTTGAATTCGCCGGATACGCTGTTGTTCGACAAAGGGCGGACACTGTTCAACCTGCACCGTGCGGCGCCTGCCTCCCGTAAAAGCGGCCGCATCGTCGTGGTCGAGGGACAGATGGATGCGATCGCGCTCGCGGCCGCCGGGATCGACGAGGCGGTTGCGCCGATGGGGACGGCCCTTACCGAACAGCAGATCGAGATGCTCTGGCGTCTTTGCGACAAGCCCATTCTTTGCTTCGACGGCGACGCGGCGGGGCTGCGAGCGGCGATAAAGGCAGCCACACGAGCTTTGCCGCTGCTGCGGCCCGGGCATTCGCTGTTGTTCGTCACTCTCCCGTCGGACATGGACCCCGACGACCTCCTCCGTTCGGCCGGGATGCAGGAGATGGACCGCCTATTGGCGGAGCCTGCGAGTCTGCTCGACATGCTATGGCAGCACGAGCGAGACACCACTCCCCTGACCTCGCCGGAGGACAAGGCGCGTCTCAAGGAGCGGCTGATCGCACACGCGGAAGCCATCCAGCATCCCGACATCCGCTCGCTCTACCGGCGCGAACTGATCGACCGCTTCTCCGCGCTCGCTTTTCCGCGCCGCGAATTCCACAAGGCGCCGCGGCAGAAATGGTCCGGTGCCCTCGCCCGCTCAGGGGCATCCGAATCCCTTCGCCGGACCGCGGCCTCGAACACGCGTGACAGCTTGGCTCAGGCGGTGCTGGCCGGCTTGGAACGCCACCCGGATCAAATTGCACGGCATGCCGAAGCTCTGCTGGCCCTTGGTCCTTCGGAGCCGCAGTTCGCCGGTTTGGTCGACGAACTGCTTGAAGGCGCCGGCAATCGTACCATATCTGCGCCAGGCACTCTCAAGCCACCGCCGGACAGCGCTTGCTTCTCCTTCCTTGTCGAAGGCACCGATCCGCGGGTTGCACGGGAGGACCTGGCCGAGGCCGTGGCGCTACTGGTCGAGAGACCAGCGATCGATGCTGCCATTGCCGCTGCCACGGACCGTTTCGAGACCGACCCGGAAGGCGCGTTCGCCGAGCAGCAGCGGCTGCGGCAACGAAAGCTGGAAATCGAGTCGCGACTCGGGCAGATGGCCCGGAAACGCGCCGCCGTTACGGCAGTTGGGGAACAGTCGGCCGTCGCGGGCAACCGCGGCGACGAACAGGAAACAGGTTGAAGCAACGATTTATGGCGTCAGAAGACACCACCGCCACCACCGACGACGCACCGCTGATCGACCTCAATGAGGCTTCGATCAAGAAGCTCATCGCGAAGGCCAAGCGGCGCGGCTACATCACCGTGGACGAGCTGAACGAGGCTCTGCCGCAGGATCAGATGTCGACCGACCAGATCGAAGACGTAATGTCGGCGATCTCGGAAATGGGCGTCAACATTGTCGAAAGCGACGAGGACGCGGCCGAGGAAGAGGCTGAGGGCGAGGCCGAAGACCTCGCTCAGGCCGATGACGAGGATGGCGTCGGCGAGTCGGGCCACGTTCCCGAGAAGAAGAAGGCCGCGACGACCGAACGCACCGACGACCCGGTGCGGATGTACCTGCGCGAGATGGGTGCGGTCGAGTTACTCAGCCGCGAAGGCGAGATCGCGATCGCCAAG
>JAJUJV010000035.1 GCA_029265155.1 Altererythrobacter sp.
TGCCGGAGTTCCAGCGCGCAGTGCTCGATTCGCTGCGCCAGCCGCTGGAGACCGGCAAAGTAGACGTCGCCCGTGCCAATGCGCACGTCAGCTACCCGGCGCGCGTGCAACTGGTCGCGGCAATGAATCCGTGCCGCTGCGGGCATCTGGGCGATCCGGCACTCGCCTGCAGTCGCGCGCCGCGGTGCGCTGCCGATTACCAGGGTAAGGTTTCCGGTCCGTTGCTCGATCGCATCGACCTTCACGTCGAAGTCGATCCGGTCAGCGCCGCCAATCTGGCGCTGCCGCCGCCCGCGGAAGGGTCGGCTGAAGTCGCAAAGCGGGTAAGCGCGGCCCGCGCGCGGCAATCCGCCCGCGGCGTGCGCTCCAACGCCGAACTGGAGGGCGACGCGCTGGAGCAGCACGCCACCCCGGACGACCCCGGCCGCAAGCTGCTGCTCCAGGCGGCCGAGGCGATGCGGCTCTCAGCCCGGGGCTACACGCGCATGCTGCGCGTCGCGCGCACCATCGCCGATCTTGCCGGAGCCGAGCAGGTCGGCCGCATCCATGTCGCCGAAGCGCTCAGCTATCGCCGCCAGGCGCCTCGCGCCTGACCGTTCAGTCCAACAGGCCGCTCGCGGTCAACTGGGCTTCCAGCGTCGCCGCGTCGGTGAACAAGTGCGCCTGCCAGCCGCGTTCGTGCGCCGCGGCCACGTTGGCGGGATTGTCGTCGGTGAAGAACAGCGCCTCGGGCGCGTGGCCGAAGCGCTGTTCGGCGATCGCGTAAATCCGCGGATCAGGCTTGGCGACCCGCTCGTCACCCGAGACGACGATGTCGCCGAACAGCTCGAAGATCGAATGCACGGGGCGGAAGCCCGTGAAGAACTCGGCGCCGAAGTTGGTCAGTGCATAAAGCGGCACGCCGCGGCCGGCCAGCCGGCGCACCAGCGCGTGGGTGCCGGGTATCTCGTTTGGTAGAGTCTCGTTGAAGCGGGCGCGGTAAGCCTCGATCAAATGCGCGTGATCGGGATAGAGCGCGATCCGCTCGCGCAGCATCTCGTCGAGCGTGCGGCCGTCGTCGCACTGGAAGTGCCACTGATCGGTGACGACATTGGCCAGGAACCAGTCGAGCTCGGCCGGATCGTCGATCAGCTTTTCGAACAAATGCCGCAGGTTCCAATCGAACAGAACCTTGCCGATATCGAATACGACCGCTTGAGGCCGAACCAGGGCAGTTTCAGGCATGCAAAAGGCCCCCGATCTCTCGGAGGCCCTCCTTGTTATCGCGGCCGCGAAAACGCGCGGCCAGAGAGATCAACCTTGGCGCGCCTTGAAGCGGCGGTTGGTCTTGTTGATCACGTATACCCGGCCGCGGCGACGGATCACGCGGTTGTCCCGGTGACGATCCTTGAGCGACTTCAGGCTGTTGACGATCTTCATGGCGGCAGTTCCAAACAAGAGCGGCACCAGGACGCCCCGGTGCCGGATTTCGTGGCCGCGCCCTATGCGGGGCAGCCGGGCGAGTCAAGCGCTCCGCAGATCGGAAAGCTTGCGCTCCCAGGCCAAAGCATGCGTGACGATCTCCTCCAGATCGGCATGCCGGGGCTCCCACGGCAGCGTAGACTTGAGCCGCGAAGGGTCGGAGATCAGCGAATCGGGATCGCCTGCCCGGCGCCCTTCGATCACCCGTTCGATCTTGCGGTTCGTCACGCGGTCGACGGCATCGAGCACTTCGAACACGGAGAAGCCGCGGCCGTAGCCGCAGTTCATCGTCAGCGAACGGGCCGGCTCGGCAATCAAGGCTTCCAGTGCCAGGACGTGCGCCGCTGCCAGGTCGCTGACGTGGATGTAGTCACGCACTCCGGTCCCGTCGGGGGTGGCATAGTCGGTGCCGAAGACGGAGACGCTCCCCCGCTTGCCCAGCGCTGCCTCGACGGCAACCTTGATCAGGTGCGTCGCCCCGGCGGTCGACTGGCCGCTTCGCCCCTGCGGATCGGCCCCTGCCACATTGAAGTAGCGCAGCGCGCAGTAGTTGAACGGATGAGCGGCCGCCGTGTCGTTCAGCATCTGCTCGGTCATCAACTTCGACCAGCCGTAAGGATTGATCGGCCGCCGCGGCACGTCCTCGGTGACCGGCGAAACCTCAGGGATGCCGTACGTCGCGGCCGTGCTGGAGAAGATGAAGTGGGGAACGCCGGCAGCGACCGCGGCGGCAATGAGGGCCCGGCTCTTCGCCGTATTGTTGTGATAGTACTTGAGCGGATTCTCGACCGATTCCGGCACCACGATAGACCCGGCGAAGTGCATAATCGCGCGGGTCTGTTGCTCGGCGAAGATCCGGGCCAGCAACACCTCGTCTTCGATGTCGCCTTGGTAGAACGCAACGCCATCGGGCACAGCGAAGCGAAAGCCGGTGGTGAGGTTGTCTATCACCGCGACCGCCCAGCCGGCGTCGAGCAGTGCGAGGACAGCGTGGCTGCCGATATAGCCGGCGCCGCCGGTCACAAGCACGGGAACTTTCATCATCGGGCGGGCTAAATCCTGGCACGCATCATTGCAACCGTTGCGGCCCTCAGGCGTTCTCCCGCCATGAAGCGATTCATCTTCGCCGTCCTGGCTCCCGCCGCTCTTCTCGCCGGCTGCGCAACGCCCGCCTATGTCTCCCCCGTGGAGGTGACGCGGTTCACCGGTGCCCAGCCAAACCTTCTTGGCAGTGGGACGATCGCCGTGCGCCCGGCTCCCGGCGTCGAACCCGATTCGTGGGACTACACCGCGTTCCAAACCGCGGTATCCGAAGAGTTGCGCCAGCTCGGCTACACCGTGACCGGCGACGCTGGCGGGCAGGTCGCGGAAGTCCGCGTGCAGCGCTTCGTGTCACACCGCGGCGGCGGCCGCTCCCCCGTCAACGTGGGTGTCGGGGGATCGACCGGGTCTTATGGTTCCGGCGTCGGTCTCGGCGTCGGAATCAACCTCGGGGGAGGCAGTCGCCCGAGCGAGCAGATAGACACCGAGCTTCATGTGATGATCCGGCCGAGCGCCGGCGGCGACGCGCTGTGGGAAGGACGGGCACGTTTCTCGGCCACGGCCAACAGCGACTATGCCGACCGAACCGCCGCCGCCGCCAGATTGGCCGACGCGCTGTTCAGCGGCTTTCCCGGAAGGTCGGGTGAGACTATCGAAGTCCGATGAGCGATATTCTCATCGACGCTGCGTTCGACAGCGGCAACATCGAAGTCCTCGCCATTTCCGGCGCAAGCGCACAGCTGAGGATTCCCAAGGACCGTCATTCCGACTTCTACCAATGGTTCCATTTCCGCGTGGCCGGCGCCGCCGGACGGGAGCTGGAACTCAAGATCGGCGACCTCAACGGCTCGGCCTATCCCGACGGCTGGACCGACTACCGCGCCTGCGTCTCCGAAGATCGCAGTTGGTGGGGGCGTACAGAGACGACGTTCGACAAGGACGAAGGCGGCGGAACGCTGACGATCCGCTACGCCCCGGCCGGTGACCTCGCCTGGTTCGCCTATTTCGCGCCCTACTCGCTCGAACGCCATCACGATCTCGTCTCCGAAGCCGCGGCCAGCGAGGGCGTATCCTACCGCTGCCTCGGCCACAGCCTCGACGGGCGGCCGATCGACTGCCTCGAGCTCGGCGATGGCGAAATTCCGGTCTGGCTTTACGCGCGCCAGCATCCGGGCGAATCGATGGCCGAGTGGTGGATGGAAGGGGCGCTGGAGACCCTGTGCGATCCTGCCGATCCGGTGGCCCGCGTACTGCGGCAGAAGTGCCGGCTGCACGTGGTGCCGAACTGTAATCCGGACGGCTCGTTTCGCGGCCATCTGCGCACCAACGCGGCGGGCGTGAACCTCAACCGCGAATGGGCCGCGCCCAGCGCCGAGAAGTCCCCCGAGGTGCTGGCAATCCGTAATGCGATGGATGCCAGCGGAGTACGCTTCGGGATGGATGTGCACGGGGATGAAGCGATCGCCGCCAACTTCCTGGCCGGCTTCGAAGGCATTCCTTCCTGGAGCGACGAGTTGGGCGACCAGTTCTACCGCTACCGCGCCATTCTCGAACGCCGCAGCCCCGATTTCCAAACCGCCAAGGGCTACCCCATGTCCGCGCCTGGCCGCGCCAATCTGACGATGAGCACCAACCAGGTCGCGGAGCGCTACGGCGCCTGCGCGATGACGTTGGAAATGCCGTTCAAGGACAACGCCGACTTGCCCGATCCCGACCAGGGCTGGAGCCCCGAGCGGAGCAAGCTGCTCGCCCGGGACTGCCTCGCCGCATTGGCCGAATGGCTGGACGCCTGACGCTTACTGGCGGGTGCCTGCCAGCTTCATCGAACCGAAGTCGGAGCCGACCTCGCCGTTCAGCGTATCGCCCTCGACACTGCCGGTGTAGTTCAGGCTCATCTCGCCCTGTGGCGTGGTGAGCTGGCGCTTGAACGAGAACTTGGAGCCGTCGATCACAACGTCGCTGATCTTGCCCGGCATCGGTCCCGGGCCCTGGGCGCCTTCCGGCTGCACGTCCTGGATGTCGACAGTGTAGGCGCTGCCTTCCTGCGCCACCGTCATCACCGCTTCGAACTTGCCGAAGTCAGATTCGACCGCGGTGGCCCACTTGCCGACCACAGGCGAGCTTTGCGCCAGCGCCGGCACCGAAAGCAGTGTGGCTCCAACCGCTAGAGCGGCAAAACGAATAGCCTTCAACATGTCGATCCTCCCTTGCCGCAGGTAACTTTCCCGCGTTGATCAGCGCTTTACCTGAGGCCGATAGGGCGGGCAACGCTCCTATTGTCGCAGACACGGCGATTTGACTACGCCGGGAAATGGTGTTTCGGCTTTGCGCAAAGGAGAGCTTCCATGGCGCTGCGTAACGATGTCGATCCCGAAGGCCTGCTCGAATATTCGGTGGTCTTCACCGACCGGTCGCTCAACCACATGAGCCTCGCCTTCCAGGACGTGATGCGCGAAATTCATGGCACGCTGTGCGAAGTCTACGGTGCCGATCGCGCGGTGATCGTGCCCGGCGGCGGGACTTACGCGATGGAATCGGTCGCGCGCCAGTTGGTGACCGGCAATAAGGCGCTGATCATCCGCAACGGGTTCTTCTCGTACCGCTGGACGCAGATCTTCGAGGCTGGCGCCATTCCTTCGGCCGAGGTCGTGCTCAAGGCTCGCCGGCAGGGAGACGACCCCCAGGCTCCCTTCGCACCGGCGGCGATCGAAGAGGTGGTGGACGCCATCCGTCGCGAAAAGCCCGCGGTGGTTTTCGCGCCGCATGTCGAAACCGCTTCGGGCATCATCCTTCCCGACGACTATGTGCGCGCGGTGGCGGATGCCGCGCACGAGGTCGGCGCGCTGTTCGTGCTCGACTGCATCGCTTCGGGCGCGGTGTGGGTCGACATGCGTGAAAGCGGCGTCGACATCCTGATCTCGGCCCCGCAGAAGGGCTGGTCGGCCCCGCCCTCGGCCGGTCTCGTCATGCTGACAGAGCAAGCGCTCGAACGCTGCAAGGCATCGCAGTCGACCAGCTTTGCGATGGACCTCAACAAGTGGAATGCAATCATGGAGGCCTATCTCGGCGGGGGCCACGCCTACCACGCGACGATGCCGACCGACGCGCTACGCGCCTTCCACGGTGCGATGATGGAGACGCGGCAAATCGGCTTCGACACGCTCAAGCAGGCGCAGTGGGAGCAAGGCCGCGCCGTTCGGGCGATGCTGGCGCAGCGGGGCATCAAGTCGGTTGCCGCGCCTGGCTTCGAAGCGCCCGGCGTCGTGGTCAGCTATACCGACGATCCCGAGATTCAGAACGGCAGGAAGTTTGCCGCCCACGGCCTGCAGATCGCCGCCGGGGTTCCGCTCCAATGCGACGAAGGCCCCGACTACAGGAGCTTTCGAATCGGCCTGTTCGGACTCGATAAGCTCAAGGACGTACCCGCGAGCCTGCAGCGCCTGTCCGATGCGTTCGACGCAGTCCTGCCACGATAAGGAAGTTGCAAGTGCAGCCCGCTCAGGGCTGCAGCACCACCCAGCGCACCGGTTCCTCGCCCGCCTCGGTTCGCAAGCGGTCGTTGGCGGTCCACAGCGTCCATGGGCGCCCGGCGTAATCGGGCTGCAGCCAGTTGCGGCTCAGCCACAAGCGACGCTCGATGCGCCCGGCGAGGCGATAGCGCTCCTCGAACGCTCGGGAGATCTTGAGCACCGCCGGTTTCCCCGCGTGCCCTTCGATCTGGTTGAGAAAGGTGGTGAGCTCGCTCTCCACCCCGGCTTCGGTGACCGGGTCGGCGCATTCCTCGGCCAGCGTCTCCAGCACCACGGCCGGGGGCAGCAGTTCTTCGTCGCGCGGCACGGTGGTGACGAAGTTGGCCGCCTGCCGCTCGGCCGGAACACAAGGATCGTAAGTGTGCATCACCCCGAACTGCAGGCCGCTGTCGCGCACGCGCTGCAGGTTCGAAGCGAACATCCGGTCGCGTCCCCGCCCTCCGTGGCTCGCCTCGAGATAAACGAAGTCGGCGCCGATCGCCCGCAGTGCCGTGAAGTCGGCCGCGCCTTCGGCAGCCCCGATCAGCGCGCCTTGCACCGGGAACTCGCTGCGCGGGGGCGCCCAGTGTTGCGCCGTCCACCATGCCCAGCCGGCTCCGGCCAGTGCCGCCAGCAGCACCAGCGCGGCAATACGCATGCGCCACGAAACGGCGCGCTTCCTACCCATAATTCCGGTTCGACCCCGCTAGCCCCTCAGGCCTTGATATGGAGCACGCAGATGAGCGTAAAGAGCCGGCGTGCCGTGGCGAAGTCGGTGTCGACCTTGCCTTCGAGCGCGTCGAGCAGTTGCCGCGTGCCCCGGTCGTGAATCGCCCGGCGTGCCATGTCGAGCGTCTCGATCTCCTTGGCCGAAGCCCGGCGCATGGCCTTGTAGTACGAATCGCAGATCGCGAAATACTCGCGCACCCCGCGCCGGAACCGAGCGAGCCCCAGCCCGATGACGCCCGCATCCGCATCGGCGCTGTCCTGCAAATCCAGCAGCAGAGTATTGCCCGAGACCGAAAGGCGCACCTTCCACGGGCCCTGGTGGCCATGCTCAATCGCGCGCAGCGGCGCGAAATGGTTGTCCGCAGCCAGATCGCGGACCGCGACCGCGCGCTCCTGCTCGACTTCCGGGGAGCGCCACAGGATTGTGGCCTCATCCAGCTCGATAGAGGAAATGCGGTTCGCGGACATGGCCGGCTCTTCGCAGATGCGCCCGGGCGCGGGCAAGTCATCGACCGTCTTTCGCGCCGGGCCGCCGCTGCCGCGCGGCTTGTGCCCGCTATCCACAAGGCGTTTGCGCGACGCGCCCCTTGATGCGCGAGTCAGAGCGGCGCATCAGGCAGGCAATGGCTAGCTCCCCTGTTCTCGAACGTCCCGTCGCCGAAGTGCCCGCCGGCCGTGCCCTTCCCGCCAATCTTGAGGCGGAGGCGGCGTTCCTCGGGGCGATTCTGATCGACAACCGCGTTCTCGAAGAGCTGCCGGTTGCGGTTCGGCCCGAACACTTTTTCGAGCCTTTGCACGCCCGGATCTTCGAGAAGGTTACCATGCTGCTCGACCGGCAGATGGTCGTCACTCCGGTCACGCTGAAGCCCTACTTCGAGACCGATCCGGCGATTCAGGAGCTGGGCGGCACCAGCTACCTCGCCCGGCTCACGGCGGACGGGCGCGGCCTGCTGGCGCCGCGTGAGTTGGCGCAACAGATCTATGATCTCGCGCTGCTGCGCGAGTTGGTCAGCGTCGGCCGCGATCTGGTCGAAAGCGCACTCGACACCTCGGAAGAGGTCGAGCCGATGAAGCAGATCGAGCAGGCCGAAGCCTCGCTGTTCCGTGTCGCCGAAGGCGCGGCCGGCACCAGCGAAGCCGAAAGCTTCCGCGGCGCGACCAACAAGGCGCTCGAGATGATCGAGACCGCGATCAACTCGGGTGGCCACGTCTCCGGCAAGACCACCGGGTTCACCTCGATCAACGACAAGTGCGGCGGCCTGCACGATTCCGACCTGATCATCCTCGCCGGCCGTCCGGGCATGGGCAAGACCTCGCTCGCCACCAACATCGCCTTCAACTGCGCGGACCGGATGCTGCGCGATCGGCGCGACGGGATCGAGAAATCGGTCGGCGGCGCGGTTGCTTTCTTCAGCCTGGAAATGTCGAGCGACCAGCTCGCCACGCGTATTCTGGCCGAGCAGGCCGGCATCCCCAGCGAAGCCTTGCGCATGGGCAAGATCAGCCGCGACGATTTCCAGCAGCTCTCCTACGCCAGCCAGCGTCTGGCCGAGCTCCCGCTGTTCATCGACGACACGCCCGCTCTGACGATCGCCGCGCTGCGCACCCGCGCCCGCCGCCTGAAACGCCGCCACGACATCGGCCTGATCGTTGTCGACTACCTGCAGCTTCTGCAAGGCAGCGGCCGCAGCCAGGACAACCGCGTCAACGAGATTTCCGAGATCAGCCGCGGCCTCAAGACGCTGGCCAAGGAGCTCCAAGTACCGGTGATCGCGCTCTCGCAGCTCAGCCGCGCGGTCGAGCAGCGCGAGGACAAGCGGCCGATGCTGTCCGACCTGCGCGAATCCGGCTCGATCGAGCAGGACGCTGACATGGTCTGGTTTGTGTTCCGTGAAGACTACTACGTCGCCGCGCGCGAGCCAAAGGTGCCGCACGGCGATGCGGATATGAAAGCGCACGAGGCTCACGCCGCCTGGCAGGCCGAAATGGAGCAGGTCTTCGGGCTCGCCGAGCTGATCATCGCCAAGCAGCGCCACGGCGCGACCGGCAAAGTGCGGCTGCGTTTCGAGCCGAAGATCACCAAGTTCTCCGATCTCGCGCCCGGAGATTATCAGGACAGCGGCTACGATTGACCTCGGCTACGGCCCGCAGGTCCACAGCCCTTCGATCCGCTGCGGCGCGAACGCGGCAGATTCGAGAGTCAACGTCGCCCGGCGCGGTGGCGATTCGCCGCTGCCCACCAGCTCGTCGGAAGTGACCGCCACCGTCGCGGTGAGATCGCCGCTGATGAAGCGCTCCCCGTCGACCATGGCGTTGAACCCGCCGGGCTCGGCCGCGCTTAGGCGGAGGGTCGATGGTCCGAGCTTCATGACCCCGTCTGCCGTTGCCCCGTCGCGCACGTCGGCCATTGTCACCAGCAGCGGGGCGTCGGTCTCGTACTCGGCAAAGGAGCAGCCGAGTTCGCCTTGCAAGTTGGCCGCTTCGATGTCCTTCGGCAGCAGTGCCGGGCGCGCCCGCGCCTCCGACGCCGGCGCGGGTTCGGTGCCTTCGGGCATTGGTGCCCGTCGGTCGGCAGCCGGCGAGCAGGCGGCCAACGCGCCCGCCACGATGACAGCGATATTGGGTCTCATTGTCGGAGGAACGAGCGGCAGCGGCGCCGGTTTCCTCTACTGCCCCAGGTTGAGCCGCCGGCTCACCGTGTAATCGACCACCGCCACCAGGAACCAGCTAACCCGCCAGCGCAGCCGGTTGAACCAGGTGGCGCGGGCGCGGTGTACTTCGCGCGTGATTTCCTGCGAGGCGGGCAAGTGATGCTCGAAGTAGCGCCGTAACCTATCGGCGAGCTCCGCGTCCTCGATCTTCAGCACGATCTCGAGGTTCAGGAACAGGCTGCGCATGTCGAAATTCGCGCTGCCGAGATAGACCGCATCGTCGAGGATGATCAGCTTCGTGTGCAGCTTGCAGGGCTGAAACTCCCAGATACGGGCGCCCGCCTTCAGCAGCTTGCCATAGAGCGCGCGCGACGCGCCGACGGTGGCGCCGTTGTCGGATCGGGCCGGCAGCAGCAGCCGGGTCTGCCCCTTGTGGGAGATCCGGCACATCCGCTCGATCAGCCGCGGTGGAGGCGAGAAGTACGCCATCGTCATGTCGAGACGGTCTCCCTCGACGAGATCGTGCCCGACTTCGCGAGCCCAGCTCGACAGGTCGGTCGTCGGGCCGCCCACCAGCACCTGGACCCGGCCGTTCTCGACCTTCCAGCCGCGGATCGCCCGTCGGATCGAGCGGAACTGCGCCCGCGGATGCGTGGCCCAGTCCTCGAGTTGGTCGAACCACTTGTCGAGCCGCGCCACCACCGCGCCTTCGACGGTGAAAGCCAGGTCGTTCCAGCCGTCCTCCGACGGTTCGGTGAAGTAAGCGTTCTCGACGTTGAACCCGCCCAGCATCGCCACCCGTCCATCGGCGATCACCATCTTCTGATGATTGCGGATCAGGTACCGGCGCGACCAGCGGCCCATGAAGCACGCGTACGAGCCGCCGGCCGTAATGACCGGGGCGAAGAAACGCTCGTCGGCAACCGCTCCGAAGCTGTCGACGATCAGCCGCACGTCGACGCCGCGCTCCGCCGCCGCGGTCAGCGCATCGCGCACCCGCGCCGCGGACTCGTCGGTGGCGAAGATGTAGAAGCACAGCTTGAGCTGCTTGCGCGCCCTTTCGATCAAGCCGATCAGCGCTTCCAGCCGATCATGTCCCCCGGGATAGAACCGTAGCGACAGCCCCTGCGCTTCCGCCGAAAAGGGCGGCGGATCGCGGAACGGCGGCAAGTGGGGGTCGCTATCGGCCATGGCCCCTTCTAGCGGCGGCTGCCGGAGGCGAAACCTTGACTCTGGCGAGGGGCCCGCCTAAGTGGCTCGCTTTCCCGACAGCCCCGCTTATCGGCCGCATTTCGGAGTTTTCCATGGCGCGCGTTACCGTCGAAGATTGCGTCGACAAGATTCCCAACCGTTTCGATCTCGTCCTCCTGGCAGCCCAGCGGGCGCGCGAGATTTCGGGCGGCGCCGAACTGACGATCGACCGCGACCGCGACAAGAACCCGGTCGTTGCTCTTCGCGAGATCGCCGAACAGACGGTGAAGCCCAAGGCCCTGCAAGAAAGCCTGGTCCAATCGCTCCAGCGCGTGCTGCCCGACGAAGAGGACGAAGCGGACGAGATCGGCTCGCTCAGCCAGTCGGCCGAAGCCATGCGCCTGTCGGCTGCCGCGCCGGCCCGCTCGACTTCGGTTGGCGGGGACTACGAGGGCTGAGTCCCTCTCAACGAGATCACCAAGGAGGCCGCGCCCCGCAAGGAGCGCGGCCTTTTCTTTTCCGCCACCGCGCCGCCTGCTAGCGTGACCCCGAGGACGGGGCCATGAACGATGTCGAAGCTGTCGGAGACCTGGCGCAAGGGGCGCTGATCGCGCGGGCTGTCGAGCCGGCAGGCGGCGAACAGGCAGAGGCGAGCGACGGCCATACCCATGAGCAGGCGTGCCTCAACTGCGGAACCGAGCTGGTCGGAACGCACTGCCACGCCTGCGGGCAGAAGGCGCACGTCCACCGGACGATCAGAGCGTTCCTGCACGACCTGCTGCACGGCGCGCTCCATTTCGAAGGCAAGATCTGGCACACGCTACCGCTGCTGGCGTGGAGGCCGGGTGCGCTGACCCGCCGGTACATCGACGGCGAGCGGGCGCGGTTCGTCTCGCCGATGGCGCTGTTCCTGTTCTCGGTGTTCCTGATGTTCGCGGTGTTCCAGCTCGTCGGGTTGAGCCCGCCGAGCGACTTCGGCGACATCGAAGTCGAAACCGGCACCAACAATCCGGCCGAGCTGCAGACGCACATCGATGGACTGAGGGAAGCGCGGGCGGAGCTCGACCCGGGTAACCCCGCCGGTCCGATCCTCAACGAGCAGATCGCGGGGCTCGAGCGGCAGATTGCCGAAGCCGTCGAGCCATCCGCAAGTCAGCCCGAGGTCCTGGCGCAAAGCGAGGACAGCGGCCGCCTCACCGCGCGGCGAACGGGGTGGGGGTTCCTCGACAAGGGGATCGACAAGTGGCGCGCGAACCCGGGGCTGATGGCGTACAAGCTGCAGGCGAACAGCTACAAGTTCTCGTGGCTGCTGATCCCGCTTTCGATTCCGTTCGTGTGGCTGATCTTCGCCTGGCGCAGGCGGTTCGGGCCGTACGATCACGCGGTGTTCGTGACCTACTCGCTATGCTTCATGACGCTGTTCTTCGTCGCGCTGACGGTTCTCGCGCAACTGCCGGTTTCGGGGGGTTGGCTGCTCTTCGCCAGCGTGGTTATCCCGCCGCTGCACATCTACAAGCAACTGCGCGGTGCCTACAGCCTGTCGCGGTTCTCAGCGTTGTGGCGGACGACGATCCTGCTGGTGTTCATCGCCGTCGTCCTGACGCTGTTCCTCAACCTGCTGCTGATGCTCGGCGCGCTCGGCTGAGCCGGCGGCTCAGGCTCCTTGCGGAGCCTCGCCGCCGAACCGCTTGCCAGCCTTGGGAATGGCCGAGCCGCGCACCGGACGGGTAACCACCGGGCCACTCGGCTGCTCCGGACGGTCGATCTTGCCGTCTTCGAGCAACTTCTCGATGTCCTCCCCCGTCAGCGTCTCGTACTCGAGCAGCGCCTGAGCCAACAGGTGGAGCTGGTCCTGGTGCGTGGTCAGGATGTCGGTCGCCTTCTGGTGCGCGCCTTCGACCAGCGACCGGATCTCGGCGTCGATCAGCTTGTTGGTTTCATCCGAAGCCATGGTTCGCTGCGAGCCGCCGTAGCCGAGGTAGCCCTCTTGGGTCTGCTCGTACATCAGCGGCCCGAGCTTGTCGGACATGCCCCAGCGGGTGACCATGTTGCGGGCGAGATCGGTTGCATACTGGATGTCGGACGAGGCGCCCGAGCTGACCTTGTCATGCCCGAAGATGATCTCTTCAGCGACCCGGCCGCCCATGCTGACCGACAGGTTCGCGTGCATCTTGTCGCGGTGGTACGAGTAGTTGTCGCGTTCCGGTAGGCGCATGACCATGCCCAGCGCGCGGCCGCGCGGGATGATCGTGGCCTTGTGGATCGGGTCGGACGCCGGCTCGTGCACGGCGACGATGGCGTGACCGGCCTCGTGATAGGCAGTCATCTTCTTCTCGTCGTCGGTCATGACCATCGAGCGGCGCTCGGCGCCCATCATGACCTTGTCCTTGGCGTCCTCGAACTCCTGCATCGCCACCAGGCGCTTGTTGCGCCGGGCTGCGAGCAGCGCGGCCTCGTTGACGAGGTTGGCGAGGTCCGCGCCCGAGAACCCGGGCGTGCCGCGCGCGATCGTGCGCGAGTTGACGTCGGGCGCGAGCGGCACCTTCTTCATGTGCACCGCGAGGATCTTCTCGCGGCCGTCGATGTCCGGCACCGGCACGACGACCTGCCGGTCGAAGCGGCCCGGGCGCAGCAGCGCCGGGTCGAGCACGTCGGGCCGGTTGGTCGCGGCGATGATGATGATGCCCTCGTTGGCCTCGAAGCCGTCCATTTCGACCAGGAGCTGGTTCAGCGTCTGCTCGCGCTCGTCGTTCGAATTGCCAAGGCCGTGGCCGCGGTGGCGGCCGACCGCGTCGATTTCGTCGATGAAGACGATGCACGGGGCATTCTTCTTCGCCTGCTCGAACATGTCGCGCACGCGGCTCGCGCCGACGCCGACGAACATCTCGACGAAGTCCGAGCCCGAGATGGTGAAGAACGGCACGCGCGCTTCGCCGGCGATCGCGCGGGCGAGCAGCGTCTTGCCGGTGCCGGGCGAGCCGACCAGCAGCGCGCCCTTGGGAATCTGGCCGCCGAGCTTGGAGAAGCGCTGCGGGTCCTTGAGGAACTCGACGATCTCCTCGAGCTCCTCGCGCGCTTCATCGATGCCGGCGACATCGTCGAACGTCACGCGGCCCTGCTTCTCCGTCAGCATCTTGGCCTTGGACTTGCCGAAGCCCATCGCTCCGGATCCGCCGCCCTTCTGCACCTGGCGCAGCGCGAAAAACGCAACGCCGAGGATCAGCAGGAACGGAAGCGACTGGACCAGGATGTAGAGCAACAGGTTGGGCTCTTCCGGCGCGGTGCCGGCATACTGGACTTCGTTCTGGTCAAGCAGCGCGGTCAGCTCGGTGTCGTTCGGCACCGGAACGGTGCTGAATGCCGTGCCGTTCTTGAGCTTGCCGGTGATCCGGTCTGGTGCGATCTGAACTTCCTGGACGCTGCCTTCGGCGACACGTTCGCGGAAGTCGGAATAACGCATCTGCGTCCCGGCCGCCTCGCGCGGGCTGCCGAACATCGACACCACCAGCAGCAGGGCGAGGAATATCCCGCCCCACACCAGCAGGCTCTTCATCCACGGATTGCCGTTACCTTCGGGCTCTCGGTTGTCGCTCATCAGCCGTCCTTGTCTAAGACCGCCAATGTAGGTGGACGCTGGTGAATGGCAAGTTGATCGGCGCTCCGGATCAGGGCGATTTTGCGGCGTTTGCGGCGGGTGCCGCACCCGTTGCGCTTATGGCCGGGCTCGCGCCAGTACCAGCTGCTCGGACAAGTCGGCACCCTGTTGGCCGGTGACCTGGAACACCGCTTCGAAGCCGTCCTCGCTGCGAGCCAGCGTATCGAGCTCGTCGGGCAGCTCGCGCTGCGCCAGCAACGGCGCAAGACCGCGCAGCGCCGTGTCCCGCGCGCCGGCGACGACCGCAACGAGAGTTCCGCCAGGCGAGCGGAAGCGGGCAAGATAGCCGTAATCGCGGTAGAACACCGGCGAAGCCAGACTGCGCGCCTCTTCGCTGGTGTAGATGCGCCGTCCCACCGTATCGATCAGTTCGTCATAGCTCTCGCCGACCTGGATGGTGGATCCGGTAAAGGTCGTGTCCTCCAGCAGGCCCAGGCCGCTGATCAGTCCGACATAGACCACGTTGGCTTCCCGCGCGATGTCCGCGTCGAACTCGGAAGCCGGGACGATCCGCACGGTCTGCCCCTCGCGCCCCAGCACGGGCATCACATGGCGCAGCGCATAAGCGGTGGACAGCGGCAGATAGCTCAGCCCGACGTCCTCGGCCTTGCCGTAGCGGGCCGGCTCGGCCTCCTGCATTGCAGCCAAGTCCGTGGGCGAATCGATCCGGTAGTCGCGGATCAACCGGCTCTGCTCGGGCCGGACCGGGTCGATCTCGCCGAACATGTAATAGTCGCCGACCACCACGACGATCGGCCGCTCCGATTCGACGAAGGGCTGCCAGAAGGCATTGACGGGCGGCGCTCCGCCCGCGGATCCAAACCCCCGGGCGAGAGCGAACGTGAGTGCGATAGCGGCGACGAGAAGCGCGATCGTCTTCCACGGCCAGTGGGTTGCAGAAGCGGGAGACACGGTGCTGGCCACGGGTTGCAATTCACGGAGCGGCTCGCTCGCCAGCCGTAGCGCGTAAGTGCCCGCCGGCAGCGTCAGCCGCGCTCCCTCCGCACCATCGCCTTCGGCCGCATAGAACTCTTCGAGACGCTTGCGGAGGCGATGGACGTAGACCCGGGCAGTGGCATCGTCCCCAGCGGTGTCGGGCTGACCGAACACGGAATCGGCGATCTCGGCCTGCGTGGCCGGGGCGGCACTCGGCCCCCGCGCGGCGAGATAATCGAACAGTTCGCGCAAACGCCCTGTTTCACCCAGGGCTCCGCTGGTACGGACCCGCGCGACTTCGGCGGCGAACGTCTCTGCCGCGCGTCCGCCAGTCCCTTCGCGCCCGTCCTTGGCCAACGCCAAATACCCTCTGTAACGTCGATGTAACGGGGCGATTACCGTAATTAACTTGGAATGGCGAGCGTCTCCGCGTTGAGTGCAGATGGCGCAGCGGGTCGCGCCACGACTCCTCCGGCCCGCCCGTCCATTGCATGGCGACGGGCGGGCCGATCATTTCGTGCTTAGAACACGGGATTGCGGTGATACCGACCACAGTTGGCGCAACGCACGAATCTCAACTCGCCTCAGTGCTTCTGGGGCCCAACACCGGATCGGACAAAAAAAGAGGCCCCAACGGGACCTCTTTCATCAGCTTCGGGCAGATGCCTTAGCCGAGGCGCCAGTGCCCCCCGATCAGCCAATCCCAAAAGCCGCGAACCTGCTGGTTGGCGCGGCGGCTGACGGAAACTTCACGCCGCACATTCGGCGCTTGCATGACCTTGCGATTCGACATGGCTTTTCGCCCTCCTGTTGTGAGGGCGCCAGCATGCGTTAACCTTAATAAATTGTAAATAGTTATCCTTAATCCAGCGAAGCAGTACCCCGTCTTGAAGTAGAGTCCTGAAACTGCAGCATTTCGGATAATGGTCCAGGCCGGCCGAGCACGTATCCCTGCACCCCCTCACAGCCGAGGGAGTTGAGAATCTCCAGTGTAAAGCGGTCCTCCACCCCCTCGGCGACCACCTCTAGGCCGACGTCACGGCTGAGGTTGATCAGCGACTGGACGATGTGCCGCGCCTTAGTGTCCTCGCGGATCCGCGCCACAAACGCGCGATCGATCTTCAACTCGTCGAAAGGCAAGCGCAGCAGTGTTTCGAGATTGGCGGCCCCAACCCCGAAATCGTCGATCGAAATGCGAACGCCGAGCGCCTGGAGGCTGGTCAGCGCCGCACGCGCCCGATCGAAATCTGGAATGCGCGCCGTCTCCGTGATCTCGAGGGTAATACGCCGAGCATCGAACCCCGAAGCCACCAGCGTCCGCTCGAGGATGTCCACCACCCGGTCATCACCGAGCATCGTCGCCGAGACGTTCACCGACAGGCGGTAAGGGCCTTCAGCGAACGGCGAGCGACTGATCGTCTCGACGGCTTCGGCGAACACTTTGCGGGTGAGCGCTTCCATCCGCCCCGCATGCTCACACTGTTCGATGAAATAGGACGGTGAGATCGGTCCACGCTCGGGATCGTTCCAGCGGACCAGCGCTTCAAATCCGCACAGCCGCTCTCCGGGCAATTGGAACTGCGGTTGATAGACGACATAGATCTGACCGCCCTTTAGCGCAGCATCGATCTTCGCCTGCAGCGACACGTTCCACATCCGGTCCGATACCGAAGCGGCATCCGCCAGCAGGACGGGCGCATGGGCTTCCGTCGTACGATCAACCGCCGCCGTGGCCGAAGCGATCTTGCGCGCCGGGGAGGATTCTCGCGTGGCATCGGCGCCGAACGTGATGCCGACGTCGATTGGTGTGCCGCTTACCTCGAGCGGAAGCGTGAAGACCGCACGTAAGCCTTTCAGGTGCGCTTCGAGATGCTCGTCGTCCTCCAGCTCCTGTACCCACGCCAGATAGCGGCCGCCGTTGCTGTAGACCGTTAGGTCCTTTTCGGTAATGCGAAACCGCTCGGCAATCTGCCGGACGTACTCCCCTTGGCTGTCACCGGATAGGATGGCGAGCACCTCATCGAATCTATGGATGCGGGCAACAACCACCGCCAGTTGGTTCATTAGCGCGCGCTTGGCGAGATCTCGCTCCAACGCCCGAAAGCTCGGCAACCCGCTCAACTCATCTACCAAGGCAGCACGGCGGGTGCGTGCTTTCCATAGCCGGATGCTGCCAAAGACGGCTAGGAATGCGAGCGGGACGGAAAGGTGCGCGATAATGCGCAACTCGAGCGACAGCAGGTACCATACTGGAATGCTCACCGCGACAATCGCATATCCCCACCGTCTTGTCTTCGACTGATGGGTTAGTGCGAGAACGCCGAGAAGCAGCCCTACGAAAATAATAAAGGTTGGCGCCCATCCGTGATCTCGGGGAGGACCAATGCGCAGGGTTTCTGCGGCCAGGATCGCCACCATGCTGATCGGCACTTGCGGATGGCCGGGTATGGATGCGAACGCTGCCTCGCCACCGACGCCATTTCCGATCACCACGCGTCGCCCGTCAAACAGGCTCGCCCCTCGCCCTTCCTCCAGAGCGACTAAAGCATCGCTGATCATCAAAGATGGAACCGAGCGGTAATCGATCGAATAATCGATCCTGAACTTACGTGCCTCCTCAGGAGCCAATCCTGCTAGTGCAGCGGGAACACTTTGTTGAAAGCCTCCAGGCTCATCCCATCCGAGATGCGCAAACCACGTCGCCCCGAAGGGATCCACCCACTCACGCGCTGTTAGCTGCGGTGCCGAACCGGCCAGATCGGGCAATGTCACAGCCATCTTCGCGCCGACCGAGGTTGTGACCATACGACGAACTAAATAAGTTCGACCGCTCTGCTCGATGGCTTCGGCTAGTGCCTGGTCCGCTTCAACAGTGGATCGACGCTGCAGGATCACGTCCAAGATTACTTTGTCTGCACCGGCTTCGTCCAAGCCACTAAGAAGCCGGGCTAGATCAAGCCGGTTGCTGGGATTCGTCGGATCGGTCAGATCCCGCTCCGCGCCAATGAACACAATCTCGCCGGACGCCGGGCGATCATGGATGCGCGCCTGGCTCATCCAAACCATCCAATCGATCGGCGCAAAGAATTCGACTGCACCAAGAATGGCAGTCACCACCAAAGCCACCAGGAAGTGCCTGATGCGCTCGGTGCGTAAGCGGTCTTTCAGTCCTGCCATTTGGTCTCCGGACTAGCGACCCGGGTCCGTTTGTCTGCCTTGGATGCGGCGCTTTGCCTAGCATTGCGTGGTAAA
>JAJUJV010000188.1 GCA_029265155.1 Altererythrobacter sp.
GCTGGAACAGCTCATCGACCGCAGTTTGAACGTGCTTTCTACCCAAGGCTCGAAGGTGCGCGGCGTCAAGCAGGCGGCAGACATCATGAACCGCTTCGAAGGCAACCGCGATCAAATGTTCGAGCTACTGCGCGCGCGGGATGAAAGCCTGGTGGCAGGCATCGAAGACCATATGTACGACTTCTTCATTCTGTCCCGGCAGAGTGACGAGGTTTTGCAAACCTTGCTCGAGGCCATTCCACTGGACGAATGGGCTGTCGCCCTCAAGGGCGCGGAGCCGGAACTGGTCAAGGCCATCCAAGGAGCGATGCCGAAACGGCAGGCACAGCAGCTGGAGGCCATCAATCGTCGTCAAGGGCCTGTGCCGATCAGCCGCGTAGAGCAGGTGCGCAAAGACATCATGGCCATGGTTCGCGAGATGTCGGAAGAGGGCGATATTCAGCTGCAACTGTTCCGTGAACAGACGGTCGGCTGAGCAGGTACGGCATGGCGAACAAAGTCATCAAGTCAGCCGGACCCTCCTGGCGCCCATATCGCTTCCCGCCGTTGACCAGCACGCTGACGCGGGCGCCGGGAGGCAGCGAGCCACGGGATGCCGCGGAGCTGCAGCGCGCCATAGCAGATGGCTTTCATGAAGGCGTCGAGCGTGGCTATCAGGAAGGCCTGGCTCAGGGCCAAGAAGCCGGTCGACGAGAGGGTCTGGAGCAGGGCCGCGAGGAAGGGCGCCACCAAGGCCTGGAGGAAGGACGCGCACAGGGGGCTCAGGAGTTTGCCGCGATTGGTGACCAACTGAGTCGCATGATCGCCGAGTTCGAGCGCTACCAAAGCGAGGTCGAGCACACGAGGCGCGAAGAACTGCTGGAGTTGGTGCGCAAGGTCGCCGAACAGGTGATTCGTGTCGAACTGACCCTGCATCCCACTCAATTGCTGAGCCTAGCCGAGGAGGCGCTGGCTGCGATGCCCGGCAAGCAGGAGGACGTGCGCATACTGCTGAATCCGGAAGAGTGCGCCCGGATCAAAGACCTTGCCCCTGAAAAAGCCGAAGACTGGCGTCTCGTGCCGCAGGAAGGCATGGCGCTGGGCGAGTGCCGGGTCGTAACCGCCAGTGCCGAGGCGGATGTCGGCTGCCAGCAACGGCTGGACTCCTGCATGCAGGCCCTGAGCGGCCATGTGACGGGTGAGGACGAAGGCGAGCATGCGTAGTAGCTTTAAACTCGACGAAGCGCTTCGCTCGCTCGAGTCGGTGCAGCTGGCTAAGGTCAGCGGCCGCCTGGTGCGCGCCTCGGGCTTGCTCCTGGAGAGCGTTGGCTGCCAGCGCACGATCGGGCAGCTGTGCTACGTAGAGACTGCCGACGGCCAGATGCTCGATGCACAGGTAGTCGGTTTCAACCGCGACACCACTTACCTGATGCCGTTCAAGAAGCCAGTGGGTTTGGCCGCCGGTGCTCGCGTTTTTCCCGTGCCCGACGGCGTGTCGCTGCGCATCGATGAATCCTGGCTTGGACGGGTCATCAACGGTATCGGCGAGCCCATCGACAGCGCGGGACCTTTGACCGGCGTCTCCGCGCTTCCGAGCGAACTGCCCACGGTCAATCCGCTCAAGCGCAAGTCGGTGCGGGAGCCCTTGGATGTCGGCGTGCGCACAATCAATAGCCTGCTCACGCTGGGCAAGGGCCAACGGGTGGGTCTCTTTGCCGGCTCCGGCGTCGGAAAGAGCGTGTTGCTCGGCATGATCACGCGGCACACGGCTGCCGAGGTCGTCGTGGTGGGCCTGATCGGTGAGCGCGGCCGCGAAGTACAGGAGTTCATCCTCCACTCTTTGGGGCCGGAGGGGCTGAAGAAAGCCGTTGTCGTCGTGGCGCCGGCCAATGAATCGCCGCTGATGCGCATCCGCGCCACCGAGCTATGCCACCGCATCGCCGCTTACTATCGCGACCAGGGCAACGACGTCTTGCTGCTCGTCGACTCCTTGACCCGTTACGCCATGGCGCAGCGAGAGATAGCCCTCGCTCTGGGCGAGCCTCCCGCGACCAAAGGCTACCCGCCGTCGGTGTTCGGCAAGCTTCCCGAACTGGTAGAAAGCGCCGGCAATGGTGAGCGCGAGCGTGGCAGCTTGAGCGCGCTATACACCGTGCTTGCCGAAGGAGACGACCAACAGGATCCGGTGGTCGACTCGGCTCGCGCCATCCTCGACGGCCATATCGTGCTCTCGCGCAGCCTGGCTGATGTCGGCCACTACCCCGCAATTGATATTGCCGCGTCCGTGAGTCGGTGTATGAGCCAAGTGGCTGACGCCGCGCACGTTTCCGCGGCGCATCGGCTCAAGGAACTCTACGGCGTCCACGAGAAGATCAAGGACCTGATCCCGCTCGGAGGCTACACGCCGGGCGCCGATGCGAAAACGGACTTGGCGGTGAAGCTGGCGCCCGCCATCAACCAGTTCTTGCGCCAGGACGTAAACGAAGCCGCTGATCTCGCAGCGAGTGTCGGGTCACTACAAGCCATCATCGGTAAAGCATGAAGCAGCAGATCGAAACACTATCGCGGCTGGCGGATGTTCGAGGTCAGAAAGTACGGGAGCTGCTCAATCGCGTCCAATACCAGCAGACCCTCTGTCAGCGTTACCGCTACAACATCGAGGGGCTCAAGCGCCTTTGCAGCTCTGGCGGCTCGATGGAAACATCGCTGCAACGTGATAATCAGCAGCGTTATAAGAGCACGCTTTATAGGATGATGGACTTGCAGCATCGGGAGCTCGCCACGGCGGAGCAGATGCTGGCGCGAATTCAGCGCGAATTGCAGGCAGCCATGCGTAGCGAGAAGATCGTGCACCACGTGATCGATACCAAGCTCGAACAGTGGCAGCAGGTGCTCGCCCGGCAAGAGCAGAAGATCCAGGACGGCCTTGCCACCCAGACTTGGATGCAGGGGCGAGCCGGCCTCTAGAGTCATCCATCAAGGTGGTATTGGCAGATTTTGTTTTCGACCCTTAAGGAATCGGAGCAAGCTGTCGCCTATAGGCTGTAAGCACCGACTTGGACGCAATCATGGAAATCACCAGAAACCTGAAAGTCGTACCCAGCACGCCGGCCGAAGCCACCGGTGCGGCCGAAAGCAACCCCACGAAAAAGGCCGGGACGCACCTTGCTGCGCCAAAGCAGGACGCGGAGTTGCCGCTCGAGCAGATGCAGCAGTCGCTGCGCGCCATGCCCGATGTTGACCTGGACAAGGTCGCGGCGCTGAAAAAGGCCTTGCAGAATGGCGAACTGAGCAGCGACCCTACCGAACTCGCTGCAAGCATGTTCGAGTACCATCGCGGGGGCTCGCGTTGAGCCGTAGCGAAAAGCTTCTTGGCGTTATCGGCGACGATATTCGACAGGACTGCGAAGATTA
>JAJUJV010000200.1 GCA_029265155.1 Altererythrobacter sp.
ATGCTCATCCGCCCGGCGACTTGGCTCATCGGCTTGAGCAGCGGCAGCGTGCCGCCTGCGCCCGTAACGGTCTCATACGCAATTGCGGTTACGCCGGATTCGACGAGGGCCGCCGTCTGATCGGGGTCGGGTGCCAGATGAAGGTAGGCATAGAGACTCTGCCCCTCACGCAGCTGCTGGCGTTCGTCGGGCTGCGGCTCCTTGACCTTCACGATCATCTCACAGCGTTCGAAAATCTGCGCTGCCTCTTCGATGATCGTGGCCCCGGCGCTGCGGTAACGCTCATCGTCGGCGCCGATGCCGAGCCCCGCGTCGGTTTCGATCCAGACCTCGTGTCCGCGTCGCACCAGTTCCTCGGTGCTCTCGGGCGTCAGTCCGACGCGGTATTCGCTGTTCTTGGTTTCGCGCGGGCAGCCGATCAGCATGAAGCAATTCTCCTCAGCACGGGCCGTTACAGGCGCCGGGCGAGGGGCACAATCGCCAGTCGGACCGGCCGGCCGCGGCGCCGGGCAGCCTCCCGCGCTGGATCAGTCCTCGCGGAACAGCGCCAGGTCGATCGATTCGCCCACCGCCTTCAGCCCGGCGTCGCTGCCGTGCAGGAAATCGCCCATGTGATAGCCGTCGCGCATCGTTGCCGGATCGGCGGGGTCGGCAAAGGCGGTGTCGAGCCGCACCACCGCGTCGAAAGCGCCGCCATTCAGGATCCACTCGTTGATCCGCTGCCGCGCCGCTTCGCCCTCTTCGGTCCAGTAGCTCGCGCCCTTGTAAGGCCCGATCGGGCTCCCGATGACCTTGATGCCCTTGGCGTGTGCCCGGGCGATCAACTGCTTGTAGCCGGCAATCATCTGCTCGACGGTGATCTGCGGCTGGTCGAGGCCGGGCAGTTGCGGTCCGCCGCGCTGAGGGCCGAAGCGGTTGCCGATGTCGTTCACCCCTTCGAACACGATCAGGTACTTCACGTTCGGCAGGCTCAGCACGTCCTCGTCGAAACGCGCCAGTGCCGCTTCGCCCATGCCCGGGCTGAGCACGCGGTTGCCGCTGATCGCCGCATTGGCGACCGCCCACCCCATGCCCGCATCCTGCAGCCGGTTGGCGAGCACGTCGGGCCAGCGCCGGTTCGTTCCGGGCGTCGAGCCGACCCCGTCGGTGATCGAATCGCCGAACGCGACGATCGTGCCGAGCGCATCGGCCGAATCCACTTCGACCGCGGCCAGGAACGCGCGGTGCTGCGCCCGGCTGATCGGCTCGAACGCCTTGCCGACATGGTTTCCGGGCGGCGAGACGGCGAGTTCGTCGAGCCCGGTCAGGTGGCAAGTGCAAGGGCCGGTGTCGCTGGGAAGATAGAGCTCGACCTTGAGCCGGGCGAGATCGGGCAAGCCGACCTCCACCGCGTCGCTGACGAACGGCGCGCCGCGCGGGATCACGCCTCCCGGCTCGCCGCCGAAAGTCAGCGTCCGGCTGGTGGCGGCGACTTCCTGGCCCGCATCGTCGATCTGGACCACGCGCGCGGCGCCGATCTCCAGCGGCGCGCTGCCGTAGCGGTTCGAGAGCCGGATGCGGACTTTGTCGCCGCCTTCACTGATCCGCAGAATCTGGCTGATCGTCACGTTGTCGTAGCTGGCGGCCGCGAACGGCCCCTCGGTTCCCAGCGGCGCATGCGGCGAGGCCGCCCAGCTCGCGACCCATTCGGCCTGGGCCGGGCTGGCCAGGACGGCCAGAGCCGCTGCGATCATCAATTTCGAGCGAATGCGCATTCTGTTTCCCTCCCTGGTGCGCGCTGCGGCGCTTGGCGCAGAGACCTAACCGCCCCGCCGGCTTCGCGCCAGCCTCAGCGCGGCTTGTTCCGCGAAGCGCGGCGCCGCCGCCAGCCGAGGAATGACCAGCAGCTTCCGAACACCAGGCAGCCCACGCCTATCGCTCCCAGCGCCACAATGGCCGAGCCGAAGAACACCGCGCCGGCGATCGCCAGGATGATCTCGAGGAAAATCTCGAGACCGCCCCTCATGTCGGAGCGACTTCGCCTGACAGAATGCGGTGATAAAGCGAGGCGTATTCGTCGGCCATGCGTTGGACAGTGAACCGCTCCTCCACCGCACGGCGGCATGCGCGGCGATCGATCTCGCCGAGCCGGCCGATCGCTTCCACCGCTTCCTCGAAGCTGTCGACCAGAAAACCGGTTTTCCCATGCTCGATCAGCTCAGGCATCGATCCGCGGCGGTAGGCGATCACCGGCGTGCCGCAGGCCATCGCCTCAATCACCGAGAGGCCGAACGGCTCGTCGAATCCGATCAGGTGCAGCAGCCCCTTGGCCTGGCCGAGCGCGCGCAAGCGCTCCTCGCCGCCGACGACGCCGCGATAGATCACCCGCTCCCCGTCGATGAACGGCTCGACTTCGCGGGCATAATAGCCCTCGTCCTGGATCAGCCCGCACAAGTTCAGGCGATGGCCGGCCTCCGCCGCCGCGCGCACCGCTTCTCCGGCGCCTTTATCGGGATGGAAGCGGCCGAAGAACAGCAGGTCCTCGCCCGGG
>JAJUJV010000137.1 GCA_029265155.1 Altererythrobacter sp.
AGCGTTCCGAAGTTCATGACGAGCAGGAGTAACCCAAGTGACGCGCATACTTTACGTCGATGACGAGCAAGACATCTGCGAAGTCGCGTCGATGGCTCTTGAGCTCGACTCCGCGTTCGAAGTGGAGACGACGCAGTCCGGCAAGGAGGCACTCACGCGGGTCAAATCCTCGCGCCCAGACCTTATCCTTCTGGACGTGATGATGCCCGGCATGGATGGCCCCACCACCCTTTCAAAGCTACGGGAGAACCCGGGAACTGCGGGCATACCGGTCGTGTTCGTGACCGCCCGCACCCAGCCGGAAGAAGTCGAGCGGCTTATCGCCGCCGGAGCATTGGGCGTGATCCCCAAGCCGTTCGATCCCATGACGCTTGCGGCTACTGTCAGGAGCTTTCTTTAGGCTCGCCGGAGTTCGCGGCGGCAAGTGGCCGATGCCGCGGACCGTGCACGGGGATCGAGCAACTGATCGTCGGCTGACGAAGCCGTGGCAGCCGGCGCTATGCGCCAGCTACCACACTCGCGTTTCGTCTCGTGGGAGGCTCGATAGGTTGCGCCGACGCTTAACCGTGCGAGCCACCTCCTTCACCAGGGTCCTGGCTCGACGGAATACGCGGCCATCGAGCGAGGCGAAGTCGTCATGAGCGGCAACGAATTGGAAGCCGCCGCGGCGGCGTATGGCGACTCCGAACCGGTCGTCACCTTGGCCAACAACAATCTTCTTAGGCACTGAAACCGAGCTCGCCTATAAGTTGTCAAAGGATAATGAAGGACCACAGGTAAGCCACCAGGGCTATCCCCAACCCAGCCACAACGAAGGCGGCAGCTGAACTGGGCGCCACTTCCGAGGCGTTTTCCTCGGCTGCGGCGCGTTTCGCTGCAGACTCGCCTTCTGCCGGCGGCGCCGGGCTTCTAGCTGCAGCAATTTCGTCCCATAGGGCCTGCTCGGACAGAGTTACGACAACCTTCTCGGAGCCTGGGTATTCTACGATCAGAGGCGAAGCCTCCTTCTGTTCTGACTGTAAATTGCGCTGGTCAACGAGTTCAGGCGCTTGCCTGAGGTTCTGAGTAGACAACTCATTTTCCCTGTATTTGGAGGCGCGAGCCGTCGGATGACGCGGGCAAGCCGTGCGTGTGCCATCACGCTGCAGGCCGCTTTGTCAGAGAAGCCCTGGGTCCGGCCCGGCTCGCAGAGGCCAGGCGCCGCAGGGCTTAAAGTCGCGCCGTATTTCTGCCGAAGATGAGCGACAAAATGATCATGCCCGCTATGTAGGGGCAGGTTCATAATGTTCAACACCTCGCCCTGTAGGCTAACCCACTGCACCGCTGAACAAGTCAAAAATTCAACGCGCTAGTGGGCTTCACTTAAACCTTGATCCAGCCAAACCGCAAACTCTCTCCAATCTGGACGATATTTGACTTTTCTACCTCGGAGGATAAATTCTCCACAATCCATTCTTTGATTACTTTTTTCAGCGACGACGACCACCGCCGCCGAGCCGGTCTGTGCTTGCCCCAGGTGTGCGTCGGCGCGAGCACGGAGCTGTTTGATGTCAACGCGTTTCAACGAATTTGAGCTGTCAGCTTTAGCCTATCCCAATGGCCGCATTGCCGTGCTGCTGGCGCGGTACCCACACATCGGGGAGCCTGAGCGGGAAGAACTGACCCGCTTTATTCAAACGGCAAGTCCCGATGAGCTGCGCAACCTGCGCAGCCTGCCGTTGCTTCGCGGCAAGCTCGATCGCCTCGTGAACAATGAGCCCGCAGCCCCGGCCATCAGACTGCCCACGCTCCTGTGGATCGGCCTGGTTGTAGGCCTTGGGTGGGTGGGGCTCATGCTTCTGTAAGGACATCTGACCGCACAACGTGCTCGATCAGTATCGGCCGTCCTATCGTTTGTCGGTTTGTGCTGATAGGCGCGGTCGCTCATGATCACGATCAACGGCATCACCGTACGGCTTGGCGGCCAGACCATTATCGACCGGGCGAGCGCAGCCGTCCCGCCGGGAGCCCGCGTAGGCCTCATTGGCCGGAACGGAGCCGGCAAGTCGACCTTGATGAAGGTGCTCGTCGGTCAGATCGATCCGGACGACGGTGCGATCGAGATGCCGCGCAAGACGCGGCTCGGCTATATCGCGCAGGAGGCGCCGAGCGGCACAGCCACGCCGTTTGAAACGGTGCTCGCGGCCGACGTTGAGCGTGCCCGGCTCCTTGAGGAAGCGGAGAACTGCGTCGATCCCGACCGGCTGGGCGATCTTTACGATCGCCTGCTGGCTATCGACGCCTACACCGCCCCTTCGCGTGCCGCTCGCATCCTGCTTGGGCTCGGTTTCGACGAAGAGATGCAGGCACAGCCGCTGGACAGCTTTTCCGGCGGCTGGAAGATGCGCGTCGCGCTTGCAGCCCTGCTGTTCTCCGCACCCGACGTTCTGCTGCTGGACGAGCCGTCCAACCACCTCGATCTCGAGGCAACGCTGTGGCTGGAATCCTTCCTCAAGACCTACCCCGGAACGCTGATCGTGATCAGTCACGAACGCGACCTCCTCAACAATGTGGTCGATACGATCCTTCACCTCCAGGGCGGCAAGCTCACGCTGTACCAGGGCGGCTACGACAGCTTCGAAGCGCAGCGTGCCGAACGGGCGGCGCAGCTTGCGTCCGCCAAGGCAGCCCAGGATGCCCAGCGCGCCAGGCTACAAGAGTATGTCGTCCGCAACAGTGCCCGCGCCTCGACTGCCAAGCAGGCGCAGTCGCGCGCCAAAATGCTGGCAAAGATGCAGCCGATCACCGCGCTGATGGAAGACCCGAGCCTCAGCTTCGAGTTTCCCAGCCCTGACGAACTCCGGCCGCCGCTGATGACGTTGGATCTCGCCTCGGTAGGCTACGGCGATAGCCCGATCCTCCAGCGGCTGAACCTGCGCATCGATCCGGATGACCGGATCGCGCTGCTGGGCCGCAATGGCAACGGCAAGACCACGCTCGCGCGGCTGCTGGCCGCGCAGCTGACGCCGATGGACGGCGCGATGCAAGCCTCCGGCCGGATGAAGGTCGGCTACTTCACGCAATATCAGGTCGAAGAACTTGCATCGGAGGCAACACCGCTCGAGCACATGACGCGAGCTATGGACGGAAAGAGTCCCGGAGCGGTGCGAGCACAGCTCGGCCGCTTCGGCTTCTCCGGCAATCGGGCGACGACCCAGGTCGCCAAGCTTTCCGGCGGCGAACGCGCCCGCCTGGCGCTCGCCCTGATCACGCGGGAGGCGCCTCACCTCCTGATCCTGGACGAGCCGACAAACCACCTCGACGTCGATGCCCGAGAGGCGCTCGTTCAGGCACTCAACGACTACACCGGCGCCGTCATCCTGATCAGCCATGACCGCCACATGGTCGAGCTCACGGCCGACCGGCTGGTGCTGGTCGATAACGGAACTGCGGCGGACTACCCCGGGAGTATCGAGGATTACATCGACCTCGTTCTCGGCCGCAATCAGCCGAAGCAGGAACCCGCCAATCGACCGCCGAAGAAAAACCGCGAGGCCAACGCCGCCTCGCGTGACGAAGCAAAGCGCGTACGGCAGGAAATCTCGAGTGCAGAGAAGGCGATCGCGAAACTACAGGCCCAGATTTCCGCAATCGATCTTGCGATCATCAGTCCCGCTTCGGCTACCGCAGATCTGGCAACGCTGACGATGGAAGCTCTCTCGCGGCGGCGGGCGGCTCTCACGCGCGAACTCGATGAAGTGGAACAGCGTTGGCTCGAAGCCAGCGAAAAGCTGGAAGCGCAACTGACCTGACCCGATTGCGCTGCCCTTCGCATTCGAGACGCGGCGATCGACGTGCACCAACAGGGGCATAGTTGACAGCGAGCGAGCACCCGGACCAGAGCACTGCCGTGGCGACTTATCTGAACAGTTGTGCTCTGCGAGAGTTCAAGACCGATCCACACCGCACGGTGCGGCGCAAAGGTTCCGCCAGTAAGAGATCGAGCGCGACAGGAGCCCTATTGTGACCGTCAGCCAGCGCATCCTTTCCAAAATGCTGACCCGCACAGTCACTCAGGGCAAGCTTACCGTCACATATGCCGACGGAACACGGCAGGACTTCGGATCTCCCGCTCCCGGTTTTCCCGAGATTGCGATCCGCCTGACGGACAGCCGCGTGCCCAGCGACATCCTGAAGGATCTGAGGTTGGGCTTTGCCGAGGCCTATATGGACGGCCGTGTCGAGATCGAGCAAGGCGAGGTGATGCAGTTGGTCTCGCTGGTGCGTGCCAACAACCGCTGGGAAGATGGCCGCAGCCTGGCCAGCCCGTCTGCTGGCCGCCGGGTTCGCGACGGTGTGCGATACCTCCTCCGCTCCTTCAACAAGCCCGGACAATCCAAGAAGAATGTCGCGCATCATTACGACATCGGCAACGACCTCTACCGGCTGATGCTCGATGCCGAGCACATGCAGTACAGCTGCGCTTATTGGCCGCGCGAGGATATGACGCTGGCGGAAGCACAAGAGGCTAAGCTCGCCCATATCGCCGCCAAGCTCAACCTGAAGCCCGGCCTGCGCGTGCTCGACATCGGCTGCGGCTGGGGCGGAATGGCGATCTTCCTTGCCCAGCGGACCGGCGCGGAGGTGCTCGGCATCACCCTGAGCGAAGAGCAGCATGCTCTCGCCAGGGAACGGGCCGAGCAAGCTGGCGTCGCTGACAAAGCGCGCTTCGAGCTCGTCGATTACCGCGACCTCGCTCGCCGCGGGGAGACCTTCGACCGCATCGTTTCGGTGGGCATGTTCGAACACGTCGGCGTGCCGCAGTTCGAGACCTTCTTCCGCGCCTGTGCCAACATGCTGGCGCCGGACGGAGCGATGTTGCTGCACACGATCGGCCGGATGGGCAGCCCGGGCCGCACCGATGCCTTCACCGACAAGTGGATCTTCCCCGGCGGCTATATCCCGGCGCTGAGCGAGACAGTGGCCGCCAGCGAGAAGGTTCGCCTGATCGCTACCGACGTCGAAACCTTGCGCTTGCACTACGCCAGAACCATCCGCGAATGGTACCGCCGCTGCATGGACAACCGCGAGAAGATCGTCGCCCTGCATGACGAACGCTTCTTCCGTATGTGGACCTTCTATCTGGCCGGCGCTGCCACCACTTTCGAGGACGGCGGCATGTGCAATTACCAGATCCAATACGCGCTCGACCGTCGCGCTCTCCCGCTGACGCGCGGTTACATCGAAGCCAACGAGCACGCGCTGCTCGGGCATTGATGATCCGCCATCGGGGCTTTGGTTGCCCTTGTAATCGCCCGGCAACATCGCCATTGGGTAGCGGCGCGACTGAGCCTTAGCGGACATATGAATCTCACCCATCCCTTCCTCGATCAGGACGGCGACAAGCTGCGCGAGGAGTGTGGCATCTTCGGCGTCATTGGCGCTTCAGAAGCCGCAGCTGCCTGCGCGCTCGGCCTGCATGCCCTGCAGCACCGCGGCCAAGAAGCGGTGGGTATCACCAGCTTCGACGGGACAGAGTTCTACACTCGCCGCGGCTTGGGCCATGTCGCCGAGAACTTCTCGACCGGAGAGTCGATCGCCGAGTTGCCCGGTACGGCCGCCGTCGGCCATGTCCGCTATTCGACGACTGGCGG
>JAJUJV010000192.1 GCA_029265155.1 Altererythrobacter sp.
GCAACGCTTCTTCCGCTATGACCGCAATCGGGATCAGCGGATTACGCGCGAGGAGATGCTGTCGACGCGCACCGACGCGTTCCGCAAGCTAGACAAGGACGGAAACAACCTGCTGACGTTCGAGGAGTGGGCGGTGACTACCGCCGAGCGGTTCGACAAGGCCGATGCCGACGGCGACCGCGAACTCACGCAGCAGGAGTTCGCGACGACCGCCCCGCGCTCTGCGGCCACGCCGCGGTGCCGTTGCTGAGCTAAACCGGCACGGGCTCGCGCGCGGCGAGCCACTCACCGAAGTCCGCCTTGGCCCGCTGAGTGTAAGCTTCCTTGCGCTGCTTCTTCTTGACCTCGGGCAGGGGCGGGAACAGCCCGAAGTTGATGTTCATCGGCTGATAGCTCTCGGCCTCGGCGTCGCCGGTGATGTGCGCCAGCAGCGCCCCCATGGCGCTGGTGCGCGGGGGCGGGGCCCAGGTTCGTCCGCCCACTTCGGCGGCAGCCATCAACCCGGCCAACAGGCCGACCGCAGAACTCTCGACATATCCCTCGCACCCGGTGATCTGCCCGGCGAAGCGGATGTGCGCAGCGCTCTTCAGCCGGAGCTGCCGATCGAGCAGGATCGGCGAGTTCAGGAAGGTATTCCGGTGCATCCCGCCGAGCCGGGCGAACTCGGCGTTCTCGAGGCCGGGTATAGTGCGGAACAGGCGCACCTGCTCGCCGTGCTTCAGCTTGGTCTGAAAGCCGACCATGTTCCACAGCGTGCCGAGCTTGTTGTCCTGGCGCAGTTGCACCACCGCATAGGGCCAGCGGCCGTTCGGGTGCTCGGGCGTCGCCCAGTGCGGATTGTCGAGGCCCACCGGCTTCATCGGCCCGAAGCGCAAAGTGTCCACGCCGCGCTCTGCCATCACCTCGATCGGCATGCAGCCTTCGAAGTAGGGGGTGTTCTCCTCCCACTCCTTGAACGAGCCTTTCTCGCCGTCGAGCAGGCCCTGATGAAAGGCAAGGTACTGCTCCTTCGTCATCGGGCAGTTGATGTAATCCTTGCCTCCCTTGTCCCACCGCGCGGCCATCCAGCACACGTCCATGTCGATGCTGTCGCGGTGAACGATCGGCGCGATCGCGTCGAAGAAGGCGAGGCTGTCTGCTCCCGTCACCTGGCCGATGCTCTCCGCAAGCGAGGCTGCGGTCAGCGGGCCGGTGGCGACGATGGTCAACCCCTCCGCCGGGAGCGTGTCCACCTTCTCGCGCACGATCTGGATGTTCGGATGGCTTTCGAGCGCCTGCTGCACCTCGCGGCTGAACACATCGCGGTCGACGGCCATGGCAGAGCCCGCCGGCACCCGCGCGACTTCACCCGCGCGCATGACCAGCGAGTCGAGCCGCCGCATCTCGTAGTGCAGCAAACCCACAGCGTTATGCTCGTGATCGTCGGAGCGGAAACTGTTCGAGCAGACTAGCTCGGCGAGACCATCGGTCTGGTGCGCCGGCGTCTCGCCGCCGCCGCCGCGCATTTCCGAGAGCCTGACCTTCACGCCGCGCCGGGCAAGCTGCCACGCCGCTTCGCTGCCGGCGAGGCCGCCGCCGATGATGTGAACCTGATGCATGGCGGCGCTCATACCGGCTCGAATAGCATTTGGTAAGCGCCGCCGGCCGAAGCGGGCGAAGCCGAAGGGTTACTCTTCCAGGTCGCTGTCGTCCCGGTCGATGGTCGGCTCCGGGAGGGTCTCCGCACTGCCGCGGCCGATCATCTCTTCGACCACCGCTTCCTCGGCCTCGTTCTCCGGCTCTTCCTCTTCGTCGAGCCGCACGGCGCTGACGATGTGCTCGCCTTCCGCTACGTTGAACAGCCGCACGCCCGCGGATCCGCGGCCGATCACGCGCAGCGAATCGAGTGCGATACGGATCAGCTTGGCCTGGTCGGTGACCAGCATCAGCTGGTCCGCGGTGGTCGCGGTGAAGCTCGCTACGACTGGGCCGTTGCGGGCGATGTTGTCGATGTTGGTGATGCCCTGGCCCCCGCGGCCGGTGCGCCGGTACTCGTAGGCCGAGCTGATCTTGCCGTAGCCGTTGGCGCAGACGGTGAGGATGAACTGTTCCTTCGCCGCCAGCTCCTCGAAGCGCTCCGCCGACATCTGCGGTTCGCTGTCCCTCTCGCCCTTCCAGGGCGCGTGGCGCAGGTAATCCTCGCGCTCTTCCTGGTCCTTCACGCCGACGCGGTGGAGAATCGAGAGCGAAACGACCTCGTCGCCCGGCTTCAGGCTCATGCCGCGCACGCCCGTCGATGTTCGCGACTGGAACTCGCGGATATCGTCGGCAGCGAAGCGGATGGCCTTGCCCTGCCGGCTTGCCAGCAGCACGTCGTCACCCGAGTCGAGTAGCGCCACGCCGATCAGCCGGTCCTCACTGCCTTCGTCGAAGCGCATCGCGAACTTGCCGTTGCTCGGGATGTTGGCGAAGGCATCCATGCTGTTGCGCCGGACGTTGCCGCTGGCGGTGGCGAACACCACACTGAGCGCGCCCCAAGTGCCTTCGTCCTCCGGAAGCGGCAGAACGGTGGCGATCGTCTCGCCCTGGTCGAGCGCGGGGAGCAGGTTGACGATCGGCCGCCCGCGGGTGGCGGGCCCGCCCTCAGGCAGCTTCCATACCTTGAGCCGATAGACCTTGCCCGCGGTGGAGAAGAACAGGACCGGATTGTGAGTGGAGGTGACGAACATCTCCTTCACCGCGTCCTCTTCCTTCGTCGCCATCCCGGCGCGGCCCTTGCCACCACGGTTTTGGGCGCGGAACGTCGAGAGCGGGGTGCGCTTGATGTAGCCGTCGAGCGTGACCGTCACGACCATCTCGTCGCGTTCGATCAGGTCCTCGTCCTCGATACCGTCCCAGGCCGGAGCGATCTCGCTGACCCGCGGCGTCGCGTACTGGTCGCGGATTTCGACCAATTCCTCACGCATGACTTCGTAGAGCCGGCGGCGGTCAGCGAGAATGGCGAGGTATTCCTCGATCCGGATCGCCAGTTCCTTGAGCTCGTCGCCGATCTCGTCGCGGCCGAGCGCGGTCAGGCGGTGCAGACGGAGGTCGAGGATCGCCTTCACTTGGGCTTCGGACAGGCGATAGAAGCCTTCTGC
>JAJUJV010000006.1 GCA_029265155.1 Altererythrobacter sp.
CAACCGCATCCGCGATATCCGCAAGCAGAAGGGAATGACTCTGGCCGAAGTGGCCGCCGCTTGCGATCCGCCGACGACCGCGCAGACGATCGGCCGGCTCGAGACGGGGATGCGCAACCTCTCGCTCACCTGGATGAACCGTATTGCCGCGGCGCTGGGGGTCGATCCGGAGTTGCTGGTGAAAGGCGAATCCTCCGAACAGACCCAAGTCGTCGCCCGGCTGACGGAGGCCGGTGCCGAAGCCCTCCCTTCCCCGCGCGACGCGATCCTGCCGATCGAGCTGGGTGGCGATGCACCGCTGGTCTGCCTCAGCGTCGATGCGCCGCAGGGTGAATATCGCGCCGGCGACCAGCTATGGTTGCGGCAGATGGACCCCGAAGACGCGCCCAAGCTGATCAACCGGGATGTCCTAGTGCCGCGCTCCGGCGGGCGGTTCGCCTTCGGGCGGCTGATCGACCGCAAGGGAACGCTGGTCGGGCTGCTGCCGCCCGGAACCGGGCAGCGTCAGATCGTGGTCGACAATCCGGCGTGGGTCGCCGTTGCGGAGATGCTGGTCCGCAAGCTGTGAGGCGTGTGCTCTCGATTGCCACGCTCTATCCGAATGCGGTCCAGCCTCGGTTCGGCACGTTCGTAGCGCGGCAGCTCAAGGCGCTCGCCGCGCGGGACGATTGGGATGTCACGGTCGTCAATCCGATCGGTGTCCCGCCGGTCGCATGGGGGCGTTACCGCAATCTGGCCGAAGCGGCGGCGACCGGTGTCGAAGGCGGAGTGACCGTCCACCGCCCGCGGTTCGCTCTGCTGCCCAAGTGGGGCGGGCCGATCAATCCACGGATGATCGCCCGCAGCGTTCTCCCCCTCGCCAGGCGGCTCCACGCCCTGCAGCCGTTCGATCTCGTCGATGCGCAGTTCTTCTATCCGGACGGTCCTGCGGCAGCGCGGATCGGCGCCGCCCTCAGGCTGCCGCTCTCGATCAAGGCACGCGGCGCCGACATCCAGTTCTGGGGCGGCAAAGCCTATGCCCTGCGCAAGATGCGCAGGGCGGCAGAGCAAGCCGCCGGGCTGCTGGCGGTAAGCGAAGCGCTGGCAGCCGACATGGCACGGCTCGCTCTGCCGAAGGACAAGATCACCGTCCATTACACAGGCCTGGACCGGGCATTGTTCCGGCCCCTGCACCGCGAGGAGAGCCGGGCCCGACTGGCGCGGGAATTCGGCGTTCCGGCCGACGGCCCGCTGCTTGCCACGGTCGGCGCGCTGATTCCGCGCAAAGGGCAGCGGCTCGTGATCCGCGCGTTGGCGTCCATTCCCGAAGCCCGCCTGGCACTGGTCGGCACCGGGCCGGACCAAGCGGCGCTCGAGACGCTGGTGCGCGAGTGCGGGGTGAATGGCCGCGTGCATTTCCTCGGCTCCCTCGATCATCGCGTGCTGCCGGTGGTGCTGTCGGCGGCGGACGCGATGGTCCTACCATCCGCGAGCGAGGGCCTGGCCAACGCCTGGGTCGAGGCGCTGGCCTGTGGCTGCCCGCTGGTGATCACCGAAGCCGGCGGCGCGCGAGAGCTGGTGACGCGACCCGAAGCCGGCCGGATCGTCGCGCGCGAGGTAGGCCCGATTGCGCGGGCCGTGCGCGAGCTGCTCGCCAGCCCGCCCAGCCGGGAAGTCGTTGCCGCCAGCGCCGAGCGCTTCAGCTGGGAAGCGAACGCGGCTGCGCTGGCGGCGTACTACGAGGGATTGCTCGGCCCCCCTTCCTCCTAGAAAGGGCAGCGGAGGCGCTAGACCTCGCCGCGCGCCTTGCGTTCCTGCGCGTCGGCGCGGCTTTCCTGGGGCACGAAGCTGTCGGACGTCACCCCGAGCCAGATCAGGATCGGCGTGGACATGAAGATCGAGCTGTAGGTGCCGACGAAGATGCCAAACGTAATTGCAGCGGTGAAGCCGAAGATCACGTTGGGTCCGAGCACCAGCAGCGAGACCAGCGTGATCAGCAGCGACACCGTGGTCACGACCGTTCGCGACAGCGTCTCGTTCACCGAGAGATCGAGCAGTTCCGGCATCGGCATCTTGCGGTACTTCTTCATGTTCTCGCGAACACGGTCGTAGATGACGATGTTGTCGTTCAGCGAGTAGCCGATCAGGGTCAGCAACGAGGCGACGATGTTGAGATCGAACTCGAGCTGGGTGAGCGCGAACAGCCCCATCGTCAGCGTCACGTCGTGAACCAGCGCGAACAAGGCGCCGACGCCGAATTGCCATTCGAAGCGCAACCAGATGTAGATCGAGATGCCGATCATCGCCAGGCCGAGCGCCAGGATCCCGTCCATCGCCAGTTCTTCGGAGACCTGACCAGAGACGGTATCGTTGCCGTCGAGCCGCGCATCCGGATAGCGTTCCTGCACCGCCGAAACGATCTGGGTCGCCATTTCCGAGGCTAGCTCCGGATCGTCGTCGTAGCCTTCGGGAAGGCCCATGCGGATCGCGATCTCGTTCGGATTGCCGAACTGCTGAATGCTGGGCTCGCCATAGCCGAGCTCGGCGATTTCCTGCCGCAGCTCCGCAACCGGGGCTTCGGAGCTTTCGACGAAAGTCATGCGGATCATCTGCCCGCCGACGAAGTCCACGCCGAGATTGAGCCCCTTGGTGGCAACGAGGAAGATCGAAGCGACCATCAGCAGGACGCTGATCGAGAAGACCGGCACCCGCCAGCGCAGGAACTTGATGTTCGTGTTGTCGGGGATGAACTTGAGAAGTTTCATGGCCTGGTCCCTACAGCACGAGATCCGTCGGGCGCTTCTTGCGAAGCCAGCCCGCGACCCACAGGCGCGTCATCGTGACTGCGGTGAACACCGAGGTGACGATGCCGATGATCAGCACGACCGCGAAGCCGCGGATCGGTCCGGTGCCGAACATGAACATGATCACCGCAGCAATCGTGTTGGTGATGTTGGCGTCGAAGATGGCGCGGCTGGCTTCCTTGTAGCCAAGCTCCACCGCCTGGACGACGCGGCGGCCCCTCGCGCGCTCTTCGCGAATGCGCTCGTTGATCAGCACGTTGGCGTCGACCGCGGCACCGACCGTCAGCACCAGGCCGGCGATGCCGGGCAGCGTCAGCGCGGCCATCGGCCCGAGCAGCGCCATGATCCCGAGGATGATGAACAGGTTCAGGATCAGCGCCGCGTTGGTGTAGAAACCGAAGCGGCCATAGGTCACAAACATGAACGTCACGAGCAGGACGAGGCCGACGGTCAGAGCGATGGCGCCCTTCTCGATGGAGTCGGCGCCGAGGTCCGGCCCGACGGTGCGCTCTTCGATGACCGTCAGGTCCACCGGCAGCGCGCCGGATCGCAGCGAAATGGCCAGCCGGTTGGCGCTCTCGACGGTAAAGCCGCCCGAGATTGTGGCGCTGCCCCCGTAAATCGGCTCGTTGATATTGGGCGCGGAGAGGACCTCGCCGTCGAGAATGATGGCGAAGGGCTTGTTGACGTTCTCGCTCGTCAGCCGGGCAAAGCGCTGTCCGCCCTGAGAATCGAACGTGATCGCGACGATCGGCTCGTTGGTCTGCGGATCGAAGGTTTGCTGCGCGTTGGTCAGCGAGTTGCCGCGGATACCGCCGAGGCGGCGCACGGCAATCGAAGTGCCCTCGCCCGAGCTGCCCTCGGCAAACGGGACGATTTCGCTTCCCGGAGGCGCAATGCCTTGCGCGATGTCCGACGGCAGCGCGCTCTGATCGACCAGCTTGAATTCGAGCTCAGCGGTCTGGCCGAGCAGATCCTTAAGCTCCTGCGGATCCTCGAGGCCGGGCACCTGCACGACGATGCGGTTCGAGCCCTGGCGGATGATTGTCGGCTCGCGCGTTCCGAGCGCGTCGATGCGCTTGCGCACGACTTCGGTCGCGCTTTCCATCGCGTTCGAGACCGCGAGGTTGAGGCCGGCACTGGTCTGGCTGATGACGAAGCGGCTGCCGTCGACGATCTCGATGGTCCAGTCACGCTGCCCGGTCAGCCCGGCGCCGGTGGTCAGCGGCTCGAGGATGTCGCGCGCAGCGTCGACCTGGCTGGGATCTTCGAGCAGGAACGAGAGGCGGTTGCCCGAGGTGGAGATGTCACCAATGCGAATCCGCGGCTCGGCGGTCCGCAGTGCGTTGCGGACGCTCTCCTCCATCGTCTCGAGCCGCTGCACAGCCACCTGGCGCGGATTCGCCTCGAGCAGGATGTGGCTGCCGCCGGCGAGGTCGAGCCCGAGGTTGACCATCGGGCGCGGCAGGAACGTCGGCCAGGGCGCTCCCGTCAGGGCGACCAGCGAAGGAACCGCGGCCAGCGCGAAGAACAGCGAAATCGTCCAGAGGTAGACGCGCTTCCAGAGCGGAAATTCGAGCATCCGGCCGGTCCGTCGCTCAGTCGTTAGCCGGCTTGCCGCCCGGCGGCACGATGTCGCCGATCGTCGACTTCACCGCGCGGACACGAACGCCCTGGGCAATCTCGATCTCGGCGTACTGTTCGTCGACCTTGATGACCTTGCCGAGCAGGCCGCCCGCCGTGACGACCTGATCGCCCTTCTTGACCGCGGCGATCTTGGCCTGGTGCTCCTTCTGCCGCTTCATTTGCGGACGGATGATCAGGAACCAGAAAATCGCCACCATGCCGACAATCGGCAGCATGGAGATCCAGAACGGCGGCTCTGCCGCTGCGGTACCCGCGGCAAGGAAGTCAATCATGGTCATGGCCTATCAGATCGCCAAGAAAGGCAAGAATATCGGCGGCAGCACGACACTGGCCCGGCCACCGTCCGACGAAGGCGCCCCGCTAGCAGCAAAGCCCGGGAGTGGCAATCAGCGCTGCCGCGGCTCGGCCCCTCGCCAAGCGCTTGCCATGCCCCTGCCCCTTGCCTATAGGCGCGCCTCCACTGGATCGGGACGTAGCGCAGCCTGGTAGCGCATCACACTGGGGGTGTGGGGGTCGCTGGTTCGAATCCAGTCGTCCCGACCAGTGGTTTACCGATCTCCCAGCGCGGCGGAGCCAAAGCGCCGCTCCCTCATTGAGGGCGGACCAGCCGCGAGGGTTCGAGTGTCCGAACATCATCCGATCCGGGGCGCCCTGCTGTGCGTGACAGCGCTGGCGCTGTTCGCCTGCATGGACACCACCACCAAGTTCCTGGCGGAGCGTTACGACGTGCCGCTGGTGGTGGCGGTGCGCTATCTCGGCAACCTGCTGCTGATGGTGCTGGTCCTGGGCCCGGCATACGGGCGGCGGATGGCGCAGACGCAGCGTACCGGCCTGGTGATCGTGCGCGGACTGTGCCTGGCGTGCGCGTCGCTGATGGTCGGCTTCGCGCTGCAGCGGCTGCCGGTGGCAGAGATGACTGCGATCACCTTCCTCGCCCCGATCCTGCTGGTGGTCGTATCGGGCCCGGTGCTCGGCGAGCGGCCCGGACCGGTCGGCTGGGCGGCAACGCTCACAGGGTTTGCCGGGTTGATGCTGATCATCCGGCCCGGCGGGGGCATGGCACTGACCGGTGTGCTGTTCGCGCTCGGTGCAGTGGCGGCGAATCTCAGCTACCAGCTGCTGTCGCGCATCCTGGCGGCGACTGAGACGACGGTGGCGCTGCTGTTCTACACCGCCCTTGCCGGATCGATCGTGTTCGGCCTGGCGCTGCCGTGGTTCGTCTCCGACCGGGTGCCGAGCCTTTTGGAAGTGGCGCTATTCGCCAGTCTCGGGGTCTATGGGGGCTTGGGCCATTTTCTGTTCACGGCTGCGTTTCGCCACGCGCCCGCTTCGCTGCTCGCCCCGCTCAACTACCTGCAACTGCTGTGGGCCGGGCTGCTCGGGTGGCTGGTGTTCGGCCATTTCCCCGACGAGGTGAGCCTGCTCGGCATGGCGATCGTCGCCGGCTCTGGCGTGCTGATAGCGCTGAAGACGCGGCGCCCCCCGCCCAAACGGAGTGCCTGAACTGCAGATTGTGCTTGACTGTGATAACCTATTTGGTTATTCGCGACTCCAGCAAAGGAGCGCACGCCATGTCCTTCCCGGCCCTGATCGGTCCCCTTACCTCGATCATCGACAAGATCATCCCTGACAAGGCCGCTCGCGAGCGGGCCAAGATCGAGCTGATCCGGCTGGAAGGTACGCATGAGCTCGAAACGGTGAAGGCGCAGCTTTCCGCCCTTGTCGCCGAAGCGAACTCGCCGGACCCCTGGACCAGCCGCGCGCGGCCAAGCTTCCTTTACGTGATGTACGCGCTGCTGCTGTGGGCGCTGCCGATGGGCCTGATCGCGGCTGTCCGCCCCGAAGCCGCGCGCGACATCGCCGCGGGCATGAACGCCTACCTCGCCGGCCTGCCCGAGCCGCTCTATGCGCTCTTCGGCATGGGATACCTCGGCTACACGGCGGCGCGGCAGTGGGGGAAGGTAAAAGGGGTTGAACGATAGCCTAGCCGGACTGCCGCTTGCGGCCTACTCTCCAGTCGGCTGCCGGGCGCGTTCGCGGGTGATCCGCACGTCGACGTCGACGTCTCCGACTTCTTCCTTGATGGCTCGGCCGGTCTTTTCGGTAACGTCTGCTACCCCTCTCGCGACGTCGCCCGCGGTGCGTTTGGCGTCTGCAGCCGATTGCTTGATCCGCTCTCGATCGTAGGTGACGGTGACCTTTTCGTTGGCTGGATCGTTTTCGACGTCGCACGCGCCCAGCATCAGCACGGCCAACGGGATAAGCAGACGCACGCGTGGCTCCTTGTCTTGAATCGCGCAGCCTCCGGCCGGGCCATCGGCGCGGAAGCCAACCCATCCAATAGTCCAGCGGCCGTTTGTATCCGCGCCAACCGCGCAGCTTCACTTTGCCCTGCGCCGAGGTTGCCGTTATGCGGCGGGGGAGCCTAGGGGGAGCCGATGTCGAACACTGTCTATGTCATCAACGGACCGAATCTGAACCTGCTCGGGATGCGCGAGCCGGAGATTTACGGATCGGATACGCTCGACGACATTGCTTCGCGGCTTGAGGACAAAGGGCGCGAGCTGGGGCTGAAAGTCGATGTCCGGCAGTCGAACCACGAAGGGCATCTGTGCGACTGGCTGCACGAGGCGCAGGCGACCGGCGCGAAAGCCGTGTTGCTCAATGCCGGGGCGCTGACGCACACGAGCCTGGCGATCTATGATGCGATCCGGTCGATCCGCACGCCGGTGATCGAAGTACACATTTCGAACCCGCATGCGCGCGAGGCCTATCGGCACAAGAGCTTCGTGGCGATGGCAGCCAAGGGCACCATCGCCGGGTTTGGCGCGTTCGGCTATGAACTGGCATTGGAAGCCGCAGCGCGGCTGTGACGATTTCAGGTGTAACCGCCGCTTGCCATGCGCGGCAGACGAACGCATAGCGGCGCCCCTGTTCGACCAGCCAAGAGGAATTAATGGCCGACAATGGAAAGAACGGGCGCGTGGCCAGCATGAACATCGACACCAAACTGGTGCGCGAACTGGCGGAACTGCTGTCCGAGACCGGCCTGACCGAAATCGAAGTCGAGGACGGTGATCGCAAGATTAAGGTCTCGCGCGAGACGGTCATGGCGCCGGCCGCCTATGCGGTAGGCACGCCCATGGCAGCGCCGGCGATGGCAGCCCCTGCCCTGGCCCCAACCGCAGCGCCAGCGCCCGAAAGCGCCGCGCCTGACTTCAGCAACGCCGTGCGTTCGCCGATGGTCGGGACCGCTTATCTGACGCCGGAACCGGGTGCGGAGCCGTTCATCAAGGTCGGGAGCCAAGTGAAGGCGGGGCAGACCCTGCTGATCGTCGAGGCAATGAAGGTGATGAACCCGATCACCGCAACAAAGGACGGTACGGTCCAGCAGATCCTGATCGAGCACGCGCAGCCGGTCGAGTACGACCAGCCGCTGGTCGTGATTGCCTGACCCCATGCCGATTACCCGCCTGCTGATCGCGAACCGCGGCGAGATCGCGCTGCGCATCCATCGCGCCGCTCATGAAATGGGCATCGAGACGGTCGCGGTGCATTCGACCGCCGATGCCGACGCGATGCACGTGCGGCTGGCCGACCACGCCATCTGCATCGGCCCGCCGCCGGCCGCCGAGAGCTATCTCAACACCGCGGCGATCATTGCCGCGGCGGAAGTTTCCGGCGCCGACGCGATCCACCCCGGCTATGGTTTCATGTCGGAGAACGCGCAGTTCGCCGAGATCGTCGAAGCGCACGGGATCGTCTGGATCGGGCCGAAGCCCGAGCACATCCGCACGATGGGCGACAAAGTCGAAGCCAAGCGCACCGCCGGCGCGCTCGGCTTGCCGCTGGTGCCTGGCTCGGACGGAGCGATTTCCGACCCGGTCGAGGCGGCGCGGATCGCCGACGAGATCGGCTATCCGGTGATCATCAAGGCCGCTTCGGGCGGCGGCGGGCGCGGGATGAAAGTCTGCAATCGCCCCGAAGAGCTCGACACGCTGATGAAGCAGGCCGGCAACGAGGCCAAGGCAGCATTCGGCGACGATACCGTCTATCTCGAGAAGTACCTCGGCAACCCGCGGCACATCGAGTTCCAAGTGTTCGGCGACGGCAACGGCAACGCCATTCACCTGGGCGAGCGAGACTGTTCGCTGCAGCGTCGCCACCAGAAGGTGCTGGAGGAAGCTCCGTCTCCGGTGATCACCGCCGAAGAACGCGACCGGATGGGCGGGATCGTCGCCAAGGCGATGGCCGACATGGGCTATCGCGGCGCGGGAACCATCGAGTTCCTGTGGGAGAACGGCCAGTTCTACTTCATCGAGATGAACACCCGGCTTCAGGTCGAGCACCCGGTAACCGAGATGATCACCGGCGTCGACCTGGTGCGCGAGCAGATCCGCGTCGCCGAAGGCCGGCCGCTGTCCGTGACGCAGGATGAGATCGAGTTCAAAGGCCACGCGATCGAGTGCCGGATCAACGCGGAAGACCCGTGGACGTTCGCGCCGAGCCCCGGCCTGGTCACCGCCTATCATGCCGCGGGCGGCATGCACGTGCGGGTCGATAGCGGGCTTTACGCCGGATACCGCATTCCGCCGTACTACGATTCGATGATTGCCAAGCTGATCGTCTATGGCCGCAGCCGCGAAGGCTGCATCATGCGGTTGCGCCGGGCGCTGGAGGAGATGGTCGTGGACGGGGTGAAGACCTCGATCCCGCTCCACCAGCAATTGCTGCGCGAAGGCGACGTGCTGAACGGCGACTATTCTATCAAGTGGTTGGAGGAGTGGCTGGCGACGCGCGAAGCGTAGCCGGCTGCCAGCCGCCCGAGGGCGCCCTCCTTCTCGGAAGCATGGTTAACGACCCGCTTACCAAGGCCGTTAACCGCTTTTTGCCCCTTCCTGACGATGCTTTCGGCCATGCCGGGGGGAACGGGGAGAGAATATCGCGGCAGCGTCCGCAGGCGCACGAGAGTCGTGCTGGAAGCGCGCGCCAATCGCCGGACGCGCCCGGTGCAGCTCTACGACGTCTCGGTCACCGGCTGCCGGATCGACTGCTCGGCGCTCGACTTGTCGCGGCATGACCGCATCTCGTTCAAGTTTGCCGAGAAGATCGTAGTCAAAGGCAAGGTCGCCTGGATGCTGGGCGACGTCGCCGGGGTGGAGTTCACCACGCCCCTGCCCGAGACAATCGCCCGCCACTTCCGGAACGAGCCGGTGGAGAGCTGAGCGTCACGGCGGAGCTACTCGGCGCCCTCGCCCGCAGCCTGGTATTCCAGCGCGAAAGCCGGATCGCATTCGTAAGGATAGACGTACTGCCCCGGCTGCTTGGTCCACTGGATGAAGCGCGCGCCGGTGTTGTCGAGCACTTCCGGGTCCTCGAACCACTGAATTGCAACGAGGCCGTTGCCATCGGGGCTGAGGCGGTAGCGTTCGACCATGCGGATCTTGTCGCTGTGGTCGAGCCCGTTGTTGGTAATGGTCGAAGGCGCGATGTGCGTGGTTTCGATGACCAGATCGTCCCCTTCCCAATGGCCGATCGAATGGCCCATCTTCGAGTGCGGCGCCTCGGCGGGAGGGTGATCGCGGCCGTCCATGTGGACCAGCCGGACCTGATCGAAATATTCGTACTTGAAGACGATCAGCTCGGGCGTCTGGTGCACTTCAAACGGAAACGGCCCCTGGATCGCGTAGACGATCGAAGGCGGAAGGCAGACGCGCGAGAGGGCCATTTCGTCCTCGGGCTTCCACGCCTCGGCCTTGGCCAGAGCAGCGGGCTTGAGCTTCAGGCCGCCGTATTCGCCTTCGGGAAACTCGACGACACCGGTGTCCTCGATCAACACCGTGTCGGCCGGCAGCTTGGCAAGCATGTCGGCCGGCGGCTCGCCCTGCTCGAAATCGAGGTTCCAGAAGCCTTCGAGGTTGGGCTGCGCAGCGGCGGGCAAAGCCCAGGCGAGCGTGGCGGCCCCGACCGCGATAGCAGCGCGCATCAGCTCTGATCCCCGGCGCCGAACGGTGCGGTGCCGACCAGGCGGCCGTCCTGGTGCACCGCACTGCGCAAGCGGATGTAGGGCTTGCCGTCGCGCGAGGGCCACCCGTCGATCGTCAGCACGTCGCCCGGACGAACGCTGCTGCGCGTCCAGCCGCGGCGCTGCAGCACGACCGGCGCGTTGGTCTCGGCCCGCCACTGGCGCGTGCGCCCTTGTGCATCGGTCACGTCTAGCACGATCGTGCCGTGCGGATTGGTGAAACGGAACTCGGTGACCTTGCCGGTGATGGTCACCTCCTTGCCGGGGTCGAAATAGACCGCGAAGGAATGATGGGCCTGCGCGGCTCCGGCTGTGGCGCCGGCCAGTCCGGCGGCGAGAAAAATGGCGCGACTCTTCATCGAAAACTCTCCCGTTTCCGCAACCTACATGCCATCGGCTGGAGGGGGAAGCGCAAGCCAGCGCGCAGTGACGGCACGCGCGAACTCCGGCCCCTTTGCCGGATCTACCTGCTTGAGAGTGAACTTGTCGCCCGCCGTTGTCTGCACGGTCAGGGCGCCTGTCCGCCGGGACGGCGCGTAAGTCACAGCGCGGACTTCACTCCAGCTCAGGCCCTTGCGCCTGGTCGATCGATGAAAAACGAGTCCGTCATCGTCAGCGCGGATCGCGACCTCGTCCGCCCAGCGCCACCCCATGATGAGGGCCCACGCGGCCATATAAACGGCGATCGCTGCCGCCACCCAATTGAGGTGTCCGGATTGTCCAAGCTTCAGGAGCTGGCGTACTCCTTTCTCGCGCCGGCCGTATTCGGAAAACTCGATCGCAAAAGGATCGACCGCGGCAACGGCGAAGACCACCGTCGCAGCGGCTCCTACGATGAACAGCCATCCGAGCACTGTGGTGTGCCAGCGCAGGCTCAGCTTTTGCGGGAGTGCCATTTTCCCGTCACTCGAGCGGGACGCCGGGCTCGTTCTTCGAGGTGCGGATGGTCAGCGAGGTCTTGACGCTGGCGACGTTGGGCACCGGCGTCAGCTTGCTGGTCAGGAATTCCTGGAAGCTCTGCAGGTCCCTGCTGACGATCTTGAGGATAAAGTCGATCTCGCCGTTCAGCATGTGGCATTCGCGCACTTCAGGCAGTGTGGCGATGTGCTGCTCGAACGCGCGCAGATCGCCTTCGGCCTGGCTCTTCAAGCTGACCATGGCGAAGACCATGATCGTGAAGCCGAGGCTGGGCGCGTCGAGATCGGCGTGGTAGCCGCGGATCACGCCCGCTTCCTCCAGCGCACGCACGCGGCGCAGGCACGGCGGAGCGGTGAGCCCGACCCGGCTCGCCAAATCGACGTTGGTGATACGCCCTTCCGCCTGGAGTTCAGCCAACAGCCTGCGGTCTATGCTGTCGAGCGTCGCCATTCAGCCCCCGTCACCATTCTTCTTCTTGAAATTATAGGCCGCGTGCTGCCGCGGCGCTCGCAATATTATTGTCTATGGCCGCAATTGTCCCGCTTTGCAACGCGCGATCCGGAGCCGGTTCTGCTGGCCGTGCAACGCGCTATGGCGGGCTCGCACCAAGAGGCCTGCGCGCCCTACCGCCGGAGAACCAATGCTTTTCGACGACCGTCTCGCGACCGTGCTGCGCACTCCCGCGCGCGGCGAGACCGGCGTGCGGACGCAGTTCCGGCAGTTGCTCGACCTGCTTGGCAGCATGCCCGAACGGCAGCAGAGCGAATGGATCGAGGTCGCGTATCAGCGGCTGGGCGAGCTGGCCGATGCAACACCGGCGGCGGTGCAATCCGAGATCCTGCGGGCGCCCGGCCTGCGGCTGCGCAACCGCGCGCTCGTCGCCTGGCTGGCGCGGCGCGAGCCGCATGCTGCAGCGGCGGCAATGGCCACCGCGCAGTTGAGCGAGCGCGACTGGCTCTACCTGATCCCTCGTCTGCCGATGACCGCGCGCGGGTTCCTGCGTCATCGCCGCGATCTGCCACCGGCCGTGCGCGAAGTGCTGGAGCGTCTGGGCGTGCGCGATCTGGTGCTGCCGGAGCCCGCGGCTAGCGCCGAGGCCGATGTTGCAGCAGGACCGGCAGCACCTCCGCCAAGTCCGACGGTAGAACCCGAGAAAACCGACGCCCGCATCGGCGCGCTGGTCCGCCGGATCGAGGCGTTCCAGCGCGCCCGCCGCGAAGGGGGGGCAGCGCCTCGCCTGAAGCTCGAGGACGGCCGGGCGCTCGAACCCGACGTGGTCCGCCGCGCCGGCGCCTTCGACTTTTCGACTGACGCCAGCGGAGTAGTGGACTGGGCCGACCCGGCCATTGCTCCGCTCACGGTCGGCTTGACGCTCGGCGGCCCCCGGCCGGGTGCCGTGGCAGAGCTGGACGAAATGGGCGCCCGGGAGCTGGCGCGGCGATTGCCGCTCCGCGACCGGCGGCTCACCCTCGTCGGCCTGCCGGAAATTGCCGGTGTGTGGCGCATCGATGCCGCGCCGTTCTTTCGCCAAGAGACGGGGCAGTTCGCCGGCTACCGCGGCCGTCTGCGGCGGCTTCCGCCACCACCTGAGCTTGCCCCCCCGGCATCCAGTCAGGCCGACCGGATGCGCCAGTTGCTCCACGAGCTGCGCACGCCGGTCAACGCGATTCAGGGTTTCGCCGAGCTCATCCAGCAGCAGATGTTCGGCAGCGCGCCCAACGAATACCGGGCGTTGGCCGCTGCCATTGCCGTCGATGCGGCGCGGCTGATGGCCGGGTTCGACGAGATCGACCGGCTCGCCAGGTTGGAAACCGGTGCGCTGCAGCTCGAGCCCGGCGAAAGCGACTGGCGCGAGGTCGTCGCCACCATCATGCGGCGGCTCGATGGCGTGCTGCGTCCGCGCGGCGCCCGGATCGAATTGACCGCCCGCGGCTCGCCCTTCTCCAGCGGCCTTGCGCCGAACGACGCGAGGCAGTTGGCCTGGCGCCTGCTCGCGACCCTCGCCGGCGCGGTATCTCCTGGAGAGGTCATCGAGCTCGACCTCGGCAGCGACGGGGCGCAGATCAAGCTCGAAGCCGAACTCCCGGCAGGGCTGCGCGAGAGCGACGACCTGTTCGCTGCCACCACTTCCCCCGCCGCAGGCGCCGTTTCCGCGGGCATGTTCGGGACCGGCTTCACTTTGCGGTTGGCGCGAGCCGAAGCGGAGGCGGCCGGCGGCGGTCTCGTCCGGGAGGGCGACCGGATCAGGCTGTGGTTGCCGGTGGGGACCGTCCAAGCGCCCGATCACCATAGAAGAGACGGAGCCTCCGCCGCCTAGCAGCGCCGAACGCACTTGAGGATGACGCTTGGCCAGTTTGCGGACATGCGCGCTAGCGTTGCTTGCCAATGACCCGCCCCGCGTTTACGTCGCGGCTCGCGCAAGCGGCGAGTCATGGGTGAAGGGCCTGTAGCTCAGCGGTTAGAGCTGGCCGCTCATAACGGCTAGGTCGCGGGTTCGAATCCTGCCGGGCCCACCATACCGCAAGCGCAGGTCCGCACGGGCCGGTCGGGGAGTAGCGCAGCCTGGTAGCGCATCTGCTTTGGGAGCAGAGGGTCGCAGGTTCGAATCCTGTCTCCCCGACCATCCGGCGGCACCTCGGCGCACGGCGGCACGGCGCTTGCTCCCGGCGGCCTCAGTCCCTATCTGCGCTGGCAATCCTCACACCCACCTGATTACCCCTGAAGGACGACGATGGCCGCCCAGTACGCATACGTCATGAAGAACATGACGAAGACATTCCCCGGCGCGCAGAAGCCGGTGCTGTCGAACATCAACCTGCAGTTCTACCAGGGCGCCAAGATCGGCATCGTAGGCCCGAACGGCGTCGGCAAGTCGACTCTGATGAAGATCATGGCGGGGTTGGACACCGACTTCACGGGCGAAGCCTGGCCGGGTGAGAACATCACCGTCGGCTACCTGGCGCAGGAGCCGGAGCTCGATCCGTCGAAGACTGTTCTCGAGAACGTCAAAGATGGCGCGCGCGAAGTGGCCGACATGGTCGACCGCTTCAATGCGATCAGCGCAGAGATGGGCGACCCGAAGGACGACACCGATTTCGACGCGCTGATGGAGGAGATGGGTACCCTCCAGGAGAAGATCGACGCGGTTGACGGCTGGACGCTCGACAACCAGCTCGAGATCGCGATGGAAGCGCTGCGCTGTCCCCCCGGCGACGCATCCGTCGAGAACCTTTCGGGCGGTGAGAAGCGCCGCGTCGCGCTCACGCGCCTTTTGATCCAGAAGCCGTCGATCCTGCTGCTCGACGAGCCGACCAACCACCTCGATGCGGAGAGCGTCGAATGGCTGGAAAACCATCTCAAGGAATATGCCGGCGCGGTGCTGATGATCACCCACGACCGCTATTTCCTCGACAACGTCGTCGGCTGGATCCTCGAGCTCGATCGCGGAAAGTACTTCCCGTACGAAGGCAACTACACGACTTATCTCGAGAAGAAGGCCAAGCGACTCGAGCAGGAAGAGCGCGAGGAGAGCGGACGCCAGAAGGCGCTCAGCCGCGAGCTCGAGTGGATCCGGCAGACGCCTGCGGCGCGCCAGACCAAGTCCAAGGCGCGTATCCGCAAGTTCGAGCAGCTTCAGGATGCACAGAACGATCGCCGGCCCGGCAAGGCCCAGATCGTCATCCAGGTGCCCGAGCGGCTCGGCGGCAAGGTCATCGAGGCCAAGAACATCTCGAAGGCCTATGGCGACAAGCTGCTGTTCGAGAACCTCTCATTCATGTTGCCCCCGGGCGGCATCGTCGGCGTGATCGGGCCTAACGGCGCCGGCAAATCGACGCTGTTCAAGATCATCACCGGGAAGGAGCAACCCGACAGCGGCACGATCGAAATCGGCGAGACGGTGCATCTCGGTTATGTCGACCAGAGCCGCGATCATCTCGACCCGTCGAAGAACGTCTGGGAGGAAATCTCGGACGGGCTCGACTACATGAAGGTCAACGGCCACGACATGAGCACGCGCGCTTACGTCGGCGCCTTCAACTTCAAGGGCCAGGACCAGCAGAAGAACGTCGGCAAGCTTTCGGGCGGCGAGCGCAACCGAGTGCACATGGCCAAGATGCTGAAGGAAGGTGGTAACGTCCTCCTGCTCGACGAGCCGACCAACGACCTCGACGTCGAGACTCTGGGTGCGCTCGAAGACGCTATCGAGAACTTCGCCGGCTGCGCCGTGGTCATCAGCCACGACCGCTTCTTCCTCGACCGTCTGGCGACGCACATCCTCGCGTTTGAAGGCAACAGCCACGTCGAGTGGTTCGAGGGCAACTTCGCCAGCTACGAGGAGGACAAGCGCCGCCGCCTGGGCGATGCAGCGGATCGCCCGACATCCCTCGCCTACAAGAAGCTAACCCGTTGAACTGTGAGGCCGGCGGCCGCTTTAGCGTGCCGCCAGCCGCACCGCTCCCAGGTGGAGTAGAAGCTGAACGTTAAGCTATCTAGCCAGTTCACTTAACAGAAAGCGCGAATCGGCTAGCTATCTCCATATTGGGCCGCGGCCACTCGGCGGCATGCCTAAGGAGATGCCGCAGATGTTTTCCGGTAAATTTTTGCAGGCCGCAGGGATGGCAGCACTGGCTGCTGCCTTGATGGTCACTGCCCTGCCCGCGTCCGCACAGGACCGCGGGAATGTGCGCGAGGCGCGCTCGGCTGAGCGAGGTTCGAGCAATCAGGGCGCTCGTTCCGGTGGCTCCTTCGAGCGACGGGCCCAGGCGCAGCGCAGCCAGCAACGCACCACAGTGCGCACCGATCAACGCCGCCAACAGCGGCCCGCGCAGATCGAGCGGCGTGCCGAGCGGCGGGCAGCACAAGTCGACCGTCGCAGCGAGCAGCGCGCCGCGCGGGTCGAGCGTCAGGGCGATCGGGCAGCTGCACAGGCAGCTTGGCAGGGGAACCGCAATCAGGCGCGGCAGATCGACCGCCGCAGCGAGCAGGCGGCCCGGCAGATCGAACGGCGCGGCGACTGGCGCGCGCAGCAGATCGAACGCCGCGGCGACAATCGTCAAGACCGAGCCGACCGCCGGGTAGAACGCCGTGACAACGAATGGCGCGGCGACGCGCGCCGGGCTGCCAACAACAACGATCGTTGGCGGAACGACAACAACAACCGCTGGCGCAATGACAACAACAGCTGGCGCGGCAACGATCGCCGTAACGACAGGCGCTGGGACCGCCGCTGGCGCGACAACAACCGGTATGACTGGCAGCGCTATCGCAACACCAACCGCGTCGTGTTCCGTCTCGGCACCTATTACGCGCCGTACCGCAACTACAGCTACCGCCGCGTGAATGTCGGATACCGGCTCGACTCGCTGTTCTTCGGCAGCCGTTACTGGATCAGCAGTCCCTGGCAGTACCGTTTGCCCGAGGTTTACGGCCCCTATCGCTGGGTTCGGTACTACAACGACGTGCTTCTGGTCGACATTTACAGCGGCGAAGTGGTCGACGTGATCCATGACTTCTTCTGGTAACCCTCTTCAGCCGGTGTGAGTGGCCCGGCAGGAGCGAAGCCCCCGTACCGCAAGGTACGGGGGCTTCTGCGTTTCCGAGGGGTTGAAAGCCGCGCACCGCCTGTGGAAGAACGGCGGCCATGACCGAAGTCCCGCTTGTCCAAGCCCCTGACGACGACCGCGATCACAGCCGACTGCGGCGCATCGGCCGTAAGGTGCGCGAACGACTGACCGCCCTGCCGGAAGCCTACCGCGTGCCGGTGGAGAAGGCCGAGATTTTCGCGATCGGCAACTTCTTCAGTCCGGAGGAATGCGGACGGTTGATGGCGATGATCGATGCCGTCGCCAAGCCGAGCCGGGCCTTCGACGCCGCGTACGAAAGCGGATACCGCACGTCCTATTCGGGCGACGTCGATCCGCACGACCCGTTCGTGCGCAAGATCCAGCGGCGGCTCGACGACCTGCTCGGCATCGACCCGAGCTATGGCGAGACCATCCAAGGCCAGCGCTATCTGCCGGGGCAGCAGTTCCAGGCTCACTGCGACTGGTTTCCGGGCGGCACAGACTACTGGGAGCAGGAGAAGAAGCGCGGCGGGCAGCGCAGCATCACCGCGATGGCTTACCTCAACCCGGTCGAGGAAGGCGGCGCCACGACCTTCCCGCGGCTCGGCGTCTCGTTCGAGCCCCGACCCGGCTGCCTGCTGGTCTGGAACAACGCCGAGCCCGATGGCCGCCCGAATCCCTGGACGATCCACTCGGGCGATCCCGTGGTCAAAGGCGTGAAATACATCATCACCAAGTGGTACCGCGCCCGGCGCTGGTACTAAGCCTTCGCGGCGGCGGGAGCCGGGTCAGGCCGCCGCCAGCGCCTCGGCAATCAGCTTGCGCGTATTCGCCACGCCGTACAGGGCGATGAAGCTGCCCATGCGCGGACCCTGGCTCGAGCCGAGCAGCGTCTCGTAAAGCGCGCGGAACCAATCGCGCAGGGACTCGAAGCCGAATTCTTCGCGCTTGCCGATCTCGTACACCTCCGTCTGGAGGTCCTCGGCCGACGCGCTTTCCGGCATCTTTTCGAGCATAGCGTCGAGCGCCCGCAGCGCCGCCGCCTCGTTGCCGCTGGGCGCGCGGCGGCTGAGCGTCGGTGCGACAAAATCGCGGTTGTAGGCGAGTGCCCGATCGACCAGCGCCTCGAGATCGGGATAGCGCGCCGGATCGGCATCGGGGATGTAGTTGCCCAGGTAGCTCCACACCTGCTCGCGCGTTGCGCCGGCACCCAGCACGGAGACGAGATTGAGCAGGAGCCCGTAGCTAACGGGCAGCGTGTCCCCGTCGCCGCCCTTGTAGCCATTGGCGCGCAGCAGGTGCCATGCCGGGTTGCCGAGCTGCTGCTCGAGCGGCTGATCCGGAATCTTGGCGCGGAACTGCCAGTATTCGTCCACCGCGCGCGGGATGATCCCGACGTGCAGGCTCTTGGCGCTCTTGGGCTCCCGGAACAGGTAAAAGCCGAGGCTCTCCTCGGTGCCGTAAGTCAGCCACTCGTCGATCGTCAGCCCATTGCCCTTGGACTTGGAAATCTTCTCGCCGTTCTCGTCGAGGAACAGCTCGTAGATCATGTTCTCGGGCATGCGGCCGCCGAGAGCGCGAACGATGCGGCCGGACTGGGTGACGCTGTCGGTCAGGTCCTTGCCGCACATCTCGTAGTCGACGCCGAGGGCGAACCAGCGCATCGCCCAGTCGACCTTCCACTGCAGCTTGGCTTTGCCGCCGAGGATCGACTGCTCGACCGTCTCGCCTTCGTCCTCGAAGCGCACGATGCCATTCGCCGCATCCACCACTTCCACCGGCACTTGCAGCACCGCGCCGCTCTTGTCGCTGATCGGCAGCACCGGCGAATAGGTCGCCTGCCGTTCGGCGCGAAGCGTCGGCAGCATGATGTCCATGATCGCCTGGTAGCGCTCGAGCACCAGCCGCAACGCGTCGTCGAACGCGCCCGAGTTGTAGCGGTCGCTGGCGGCGACGAACTCATAATCGAAGCCATAGCGGTCGAGGAAATCGCGCAGCATCGCGTTGTTGTGGTGCGCGAAGCTCTGGAACCCGGCGGCGAAAGGGTCGGGGATGCGGCTCAGCGGCTTGCCGAGGTTCGCCTCCATCAGCGCCTTGTTGGGCACGTTGTCAGGCACCTTGCGCAACCCGTCCATGTCGTCGCTGAACGCGACCAGCCGCGTCGGCGCGCCGCCGGAGACGATTTCGTAGGCGCGCCGCACCAGCGTGGTGCGCAGGACTTCCTGGAAGGTGCCGATGTGCGGCAAGCCCGAAGGCCCGTAGCCGGTCTCGAACAGCACCGGCTCGCCACCCGGCTTTCCATCGGGATAGCGTTTGACGAGCTTCATCGCCTCCTGGAACGGCCAGGACTTGGACACGCGGGCGGCGGCGATCAAAGCTTCGTCGAACATGGTGCCGGCCTTTTGCGGAACCCGGCGACAAGCGCAAGCAAGACGCCGTTGTCAGCGGGCTAGTCTTTGCTCAGTAGACTCTCGCCTTCCAACTACAGCGAGCTGCGCGGCTCCGCGCGGCGCCAGCCGAGGATCGCCCCGGCGACCACTAGCAAGCCGGCCACGACCGCCGCCATTGCTACGAGCGTCGCGGTTTGTCCGCCTTCGGCAAAGATCGCGGCGAGGCCCCAGAGGAACACCAGAGCGTAAAGCAGGTTGCCCCGCCCCTCAGCAGGGCCAGAGCAGCGATCACGCCGCCGACGATGACCACGCCAGCCGCCGCCATGGGGGCCGCGTCGCCCACCTCCACGCCGTGGAAGCGCAAGCTCGCGCTGACGTTGACCAGGGTCGCGACGGTCAGCCAGCTCGCCAGGGCGCTCAGCGGCACGAAGGCACACCAGCGTTCGCCGGCACTGAACGCGCGCGGCCACTCGGCGAAACGGCGGTAGATCAGCAGCAGGCAGACCAGCGTGAACAGGATGATCGCGCTCGACACGGCGCTCAGCCCCTCGCTCTGCGTGTACATGGCCCAGACCGCGTTGCCGGCGAAGGCGCCGGCGGCCGGCCAGCGGATCTGGACCAGCAGCGGATTGTCACGCTGCGCCGGCAGGGCCTGGTAGATCGCGAACAGGACCGAGCCCGCATAGAGTACGCTCCAGATCGAGAACGCCCAGCCGGCCGGCGTGATGAGCGTATCGACGTTGTCCGATCGCTCGCCGATCGGCTCACCGAGCCCGAGCTGGGGCAGCATCGGGATCAGTATCTGCAGGATGGCGAAAAGGATCGGAGCGAAGCGCGAGAGCGGCGATGCGGATGTCATTATCGTTCAACCGCCGGACGAGCGTTCCGTTTCCTGCAGGCAGGCATCCCGATTCCCCGCTTGCGCTCCCCACCCGCTCCCGGCACTCTGGGGGAAACAAAACAACAGGGAGAGACGGGGTATGGCGCTTGAAGCCTATCCGAGCGTGCCGCTGTTCCGGTACCCGTACACACAGCTCACGGAAGCCCAGATTCAGGCGAAGCTGGCGCCGGCGGCCCAGGCCGGCCCCGGCAGCAAGAGCGGCCTGGAGACCGATCTCGCCGGCACTTCGCTCAGGATCGTCACCGACGGGGCGGGCACGCTCAACTGGCAGTTCGGCCAAGGCAACCGCGTCACGCATGACGGCGCCACCGGCGGCTACGGCGCGCTGACGCTCGATCACATCACGTTGATCAGCCACATCGTCCCCAACAGCACCAAGGCCTGGGCGATCGCCTGGGACCGGCACAACAACCTCGCCACCGTGTTCGAGCTGTGGTGGGGCGGCGGCCCTGCCCCGCACACGCGCGAGATCAACCGCGCGGTCTGGCACGGCTACGTGCAGACCGGCGACGGGGCGGCTCCGGAAGAGCGGCACAGCCCGACCATCCGCATGGAAGGCCGCGCCTATGCCTGGACCGAGGACACCGGGCTGCGCACGATCGAATACTTCCCATCTTACACATACACGCACTGGGTCGAGCTCGACCGGCTCAAGGACGGGCGCGGCTACTCGGCGCCGGCCGACTACATCCAGCTCACCGAAGACCTCTACCTCTTCGCGCGAGTCGAGGCCGAATTCTCGGGCCTCCTGCACATGTACCTGGTCGATTCGAACCGCCTGCAACAGGCGGGCGTTCGGCTCGGCTTCAACGGGGCGGACGAGCTCGAATATTACATGTTCCGCGGCACCGGCGAATGGCTCGGGCAGAACGCGCGGTTCCAGAAGCTCGGGGATTTCAGCGCCGAGCCGATCCCGATCGAGAACCCGAAGAAGGGCGAGCGACGCATCTACCGGCCGCTGGCGACGATGGAGAAAATGACTCCCGCCGAAGTGGCGGCCGCCGTCGACGCGAGCACACACGTGTTCGACCGGCCGAGCCCGATGGCGGGCAACGGCACGCCGCCCACGGGCAAGCTGGCGGCCAAGGCCTTCGCCATCGAGTACGACGGTGGCCCGAAGATGGAGTACCGCTTCGTCTCCAACGACCAGCTACAGTGGCGCAAGGACGGCGCGGGCGATTTCCGCCAGGCGAAGTACAACGCCTGGGAAGTCATGCCGAACGCGTTCATCTTCGGCCACCTGCTCCAAGGTGAGCCGAACCACGACGGGCACATCGTCGTGATCGATCTCGACAACGGCATGGCGACGAACTTCCACGGGTTCCTCAATACCCCGTACTTCGCCAACGAAGCCGGTGCGGAAACGCTGTTCGGCCGGATGGTCGGCCAGGGCATTCCCGATCCCGGACGCCGCCGGCACGAGCGCACGCGCGACCTGCTCGGCCGCGCCTTCACCTGGGAGTATTCGCCCGGGCTCAACTCGATGCATCTTTATTCCACGCCGAACACGACCTCGTGGATCATTCCCAATGCCGACACCGGGCATTTCGGCACGCAGTGGAGCGGCACCGGGGACTTCGTGAAGATCCGCGACGGGCTCTATTTCGCGCGCTGGTGCGAAGAGGCCTGCAACGGCACGCTCGGCACGCTGCTGCTCAACATGCGCACGATGCACGATGCCGGCATCGGCTATCACTGCGGCAAGAACGGCCTTTCCATGAGCGCGGTCGGCGCCCCGGCTCGCCATGCGGGCCAGTTCGACGTCGACAAGTTCTTCCCCAAGGCTTGAGGAGCAAAAGATGGACAAGCTTTCCGCAACCGATCGCCGCTCCTTCCTCAAGTCGGGCGCGCTGATCGCCGCTCCCGTCGCTGCGGTGGGCGTGCCGGCCGCTGCGTTCGCCGACCACGGCAGCCGCGCAAAGCTCGCCCGGCTGGAGGACGAACGCAGCCTCGAAGCGCTGCACCGCAAGTTCCTGCGCCACCTCAACGGAGCGGCGGACTGCGGCGAGTTCATCGCCTCGTCCGACGCGGTCGATCTCGGCGAAGGCCTGCGCGCCATAGCCGAGGACATGACGCACGAGGCCGAGCTGGTCCTCGCCGAAGACGGCCTCACCGCCAGCGCCCGCTGCAAATGCCGGGTCGAGCGCGAGATCGAGTTCACCGGCGATACCACGCTCGAACGCATGGCGCGCTTCCAGGGCCAAGGCAGCCACCGCCACGCCGAACAGCGCATGCTCGCCACCGAATTCGTGAAGGACAAGGAAGGCTGGCGGATCGCCTCGGCGCGGCTGGCCTGAGCATAACGAAAGGGTCGAAGAATGAGGTTACTCGCAACCGTCGCTCTCGCGGCGTTGGCCGCGGCTTGCTCTCCGCAGGGTGAAGATCGGTCGAGCGCCGCCAGCTTCCCGGCTCTCGCCGGGGCCGATCGCTGTGCCGCGGTCACTCCCGCGATGGTCGGCGCCACCACCGCGAGCGGCAAGTGGGTCGAGGAAGCGAACGGCCTGCCCGGCTTCTGCGAGGTAACCGCGACGCTCTCGCCGGTCGGCGGCTCCAACATCGGCGTCGTCTATCGGCTGCCCGCGAGCTGGAACGGCAAGGTGCTCGGCTTCGGCGGCGGAGGCTGGCAGGGCAACGTCGCCTTGCAGACGGCGTCCGAAGGTTTGCGCAAGGGTTACGCCACGCTGCAGACCGACGGTGGGCACGCACCCGGCAACGTCTGGGACACGAGCTGGGCGGCCAATCCGGAAGCGCTGAGGGATTTCAGCTACCGCGCGGTTCACGAGATGACCGTCGCCGGCAAGAAGCTCGTCGCGGCATACTACAGCCAGCCGCACCGCCGCGCCTACTTCCAGGGCTGCTCCACCGGTGGCCGCATGGCGCTGATGGAAGCGCAGCGCTTCCCGGAAGATTACGATGCGATCAGCGCCGGCGCCCCCGTCTATACGCTCCAGACGCAAACCAGCGCGATCTTCCGCAACCAGGCGTTCGCCCGCAACAACGGCGGTTTCTCGCCGGCCGATCTGCAACTCGCGCAGAACGCGGCCGTGGCGGCGTGCGACGGGCAGGACGGGCTTGAGGACGGCCTGATCAACGATCCCCGCCAGTGCCGCTGGGACCCCGCGACGATCCAGTGCACCGGCGCGAAGACCGACAGTTGCCTCGCTCCGGCCCAGGTCGCCGCGCTGCGTTCGGTTTACGAAGGGGCGGGCGATGCGGACGGCGAATGGCTGATGCATCCGCTCAGCCGCGGCGGCGAAGCGGGATGGTCGGCGTTCGTCGGAACCGACGGCAGCGGCCGTGACATGAGCTACAGCGCGCTCGAAACCCTGTTCCCGCTGGGGATGGGCCGGCAGGTGGACCTCGCCGGGTTCTCGGCCGCCGATGCCCGCGAACTGCGGCGGACCGCGTTCGCCGAAATGTACGAAGCCGGCGATCCGAACCTTCGGCCCTTCTTCGCGCGCGGCGGCAAGCTCATCCTCTGGCACGGGGAGAACGATCCCGGCCCGAGCCCGGTCGCGACGACCGATTATGCCCGCGCCGTGCTGTCCCGCGTGCCGAACGCGAACCAGAGCATGCGCTACTTCCTCTATCCGGGCGTCGGCCACTGCGCCGGCGGGCCGGGAGCGGACCAGATCGAGCTTCTCGAGGCGCTCGACGGCTGGGTGGAAACGGGTCGCGCGCCGGACGTGCTGATCGGTCGCAAGGCGAACAGCCCCCTGGTCCGCCCCCACTGCGCCTGGCCGAACGTGGCGCGCTATCGCGGCAGCGGCGATGCCAACGATCCGGCAAGCTGGCAGTGCGTGCCGCGCGCGAGCTCATGATGCGCTGAAGGGGCGGCCCCGGGGATGGAGGACCGCCCCTTCGCTGTACGCCGCCGCGGGGACGGACGGCGGCGTGTCGTTTGCCCAACGGGCTTATCGTCAAAAGCCCCATCACCGACGACCGTTCCCTGAATGTTCGTTCAGAAACACAGGCTGCCCGTTGTTTTCATTGCTTTTTTCTGCGGATCGGCGCGGTGAGCCGCCCTCCCTGCCCGGCGATATGATCCGCTTGTCCCCGTGGGAAGCGCGCGAGCTGTGAGATAGTCGCCGCCGCTGCGTTTACTTTTCGTTCCGCATTCTCCATTCGAATGCCCAATGCCCGCGCTCGCTCTCCCCGCGCTCCACGCCAGTCATGCTGGAACCTGGATGCGCACCGCCGAGGGCCCCACGCGGGCGACCGGCAAGGGCGAGGCGATCATGGCCGCCGCCGACACGCCGCTGATCCTGCTCAACGCGCCGCTAGTGGCGACGCGGCTCGGCTATCCAGACCTTTCGGGTCTCGACCTGCTCGAACTGTTCGCTTTCGTGCATCCAGCGCGGTTCGTCGTGCCGACGCCGAAAGGACTGGCTCACGCGCTTCGCCTGCCCGCGCCTGCCAGCGACGATGCCGTTCCGGGCCTGCTGCAGGAAGCGGCAGGCGCGCTGCTTGAAACCTGCCGGAGCGAAGACTGGGCCGAGCGCGAAGGAGCTTGGAGCGCGCTGCAATCCCTGCTGCGGCTGCGCTGGCCTTGGGCACCGGTCCTTGCCCCTCATATCGCCAAACCGGATCGCGCAGAGAAATGGCTGTTCTCCCGGCTGCCCGAATGGGAGGAAGCGCCGGAACGGCCGCAGCCGGCGCAAGTCGACATCGAAGCCGACGAAGTCGAACGCAGGCTGGAGCGGCTGACCGGCGACGGTGCCGAGCGCCGCGAAGGGCAGCGCGCCTATGCGCGCGATGCCGCCCGCGTCTTCGGCCCCCGCCCGCGGCGCGGCGTACCGCACATGCTGCTGGCGCAGGCCGGTACCGGGATCGGCAAAACCCTGGGCTATCTCGCTCCGGCGTCGGTCTGGACGGAGAAGGCACAGGGCACCGTCTGGGTCTCGACCTACACCAAGAACCTGCAGCGTCAGCTCCGTCGTGAAAGCGCCCGCGCCTGGGCCGAGCGGAGGCCCGACGGCACACGGCCGGTCGTCGTGCGCAAGGGGCGCGAGAACTACCTGTGCCTGCTCAACCTCGAAGACGCGCTGCAAGGCGGCTTCGGCGGGCGCGCGGCGATCCTGGCGCACCTGGTCGCCCGCTGGGCTGCCTACAGCCAGGACGGCGACATGATCGGCGGCGATCTGCCGGGCTGGCTCGGCACCCTGTTCCGCAACCGGGCGATCCGCTCGCTAACCGACCAGCGCGGCGAGTGCGTCTATGCCGGCTGCCCGCACTACCGGAAGTGCTTCATCGAACGCGCCGCCCGCGCCTCGGCGCAAGCCGATCTGGTCATCGCCAACCACGCTCTGGTGATGGTCAACGCCGCGCGCGGGCGCGACCACGCTCAGCGCCCCACCCGCATCGTATTCGACGAAGGCCACCATGTGTTCGAAGCGGCCGACAGCACCTTTGCCGCGGCGCTCACCGGCCAGGAAGCGATCGAGTTCAAGCGCTGGATCGTCGGGCCAGAGAAAGGCTCGCGCGGACGCCGGCGCGGGCTTGCGGCGCGGCTTGCCGATGTCGCCAGTTACGACGAAGCCGGCGCCAAGGCGATCGCGCAGGCGTGCGAGGCCGCCCAAACGCTGCCCAGCGACGGCTGGCTGCAGCGCCTCGCGGAAGGTAATCCTTTTGGGCCGCTCGAGGCACTGCTCGCCGCGGTGCGGGCAACGACTTACGCTCGCGACGAGAGCGGCGGTCAGGAGATGGGCTACGGTATCGAAACCGAAGCGGCACAGCTCGACGGCAATTTCGTCGAACTGGCCCAGCAGGCGGCCAGCGCCCTCGCGGGAATCCGCCAGCCGCTGATCAAGCTCGGCCTCAGGCTCGAAGCGATTGCCGAGGATGCGCCTGATTGGCTCGACGCGCAGGGGCGCGCGCGGATCGAAGGGGCACGCCATTCGCTCGCCTGGCGGATCGACACGCTAGCGGCCTGGGAAGCCTTGCTCGAACGGCTCGGTGGCCCGGCTGACCCGGATTTCGTTGATTGGCTGACGGTCGAGCGCTCCGACGCGCGCGAGTTCGACATCGGCCTCCACCGCCGCTTCCTCGATCCGATGAAGCCGTTCGCGAAAGTCGTGCTCGAACCGGCGCATGGGGTGATGCTGACCAGCGCCACCTTGCGAGACGGGCCCGACTGGGATGTAGCGCTGGCCCGATCGGGCGCGCTCCACCTCGACGGGCGGCCCATACTTGCGAGCGCGGACAGCCCGTTCGACTACGCCTCGCGCGCCGAAGTGCTGATCGTCACCGATGTGACCAAAGGCGATCTCGCCGCTCTCGCTGGTGCTTACGCGCGGATCATCGAAGCGAGCGGCGGCGGAGTGCTCGGCTTGTTCACTGCGATCCGCCGCTTGCGCGCGGTCCACGGCCGCATCGCCGACCGGCTCGCCCGCGCCGGCCTGCCGCTTTATGCCCAGCATGTCGATCCGATCGACACCGGCACTCTGGTCGACATCTTCCGCGACGATCCCGCGGCCAGCCTGCTCGGCACCGATGCGTTGCGCGACGGTGTCGACGTCCCCGGCCACAGCTTGCGCTGCGTGGTCATGGAGCAGGTCCCCTGGCCCAAGCCCTCGATCCTCCACCGGGCACGGCGAGCGGCGAACGGGGGCAGCGCCTACGACGATCGCATCATCCGCGCGCGGCTCGCCCAGGCCTTCGGCCGCCTGATCCGCTCGGCCGACGACAGCGGCCACTTTGTCGTGCTCTCGCCCGCCTTCCCGAGCCGGTTGCTCGGCGCCTTCCCGGCAGGCACCCCTGTGCTGCGGCTGTCGCTCGAGGAGGCTTTACAACGCATCGCGGCTGGTGTTCCCTCGGGTCGGGGAGCGGCAGCGCCCGAGCGGCGCGAAGACGAGCGACACGAAGGATAACCGTGAAGACGCCCAAGAAGGTTCTGGGGCTGCTGCGCCATGCCAAGTCCGACCTCGACGACCTGTCACGGCGTGATTTCGAACGCGGCCTCAACGCGCAGGGGCAACGCGGTGCCGCGCTGATGGGGCGACACATCCGCGAACACGGCATTAAGTGGGACCGGCTGATGGCCAGCCCTGCCGAACGAGTCCGCCTGACACTCGATGCGGCGAGCTTACGGGTCGCACCGCGCTGGGACGAGCGCCTGTACCTGGCCGACCGTGAAGCGCTGCTTGAAGTCGTGCGTGGCGTCCAAGGCGATCCCGCGGCCATTCTGATCGCCGGCCACAACCCCGGCTTGCAGGAACTGATCTTCGAGCTGGTCGCGCCCGAGCGGGAGAACGAGCTGTTCGCCGCCGCCACCGAGAAATACCCGACCGCCGCCTTTGCCGTGCTCGAACTGGAGATCGAGCGCTGGGCCGATTGCACGCCGAGCTGCGGCACGCTGGTCCACCTCGCCCGCCCGCGCGATCTCGATCCCGCGCTAGGACCGGCGGCTTCCTAGTCGAGCTTGCGGCCCGGCAGCGACTGGCCGCTCTGCGTGAACACCGCTCCGGTGACTTCGCCGCTCGCGTCGTCGGTCGTGAAGACGACCTGAGCGTCCACAGCCCGCCAGAAGAAGCGCAGCGGCGCTTCGGCATGGATTGTCAGCACCGGGCCGGTAATCGATCCCTCCCGCTGCGCTCTTAGCGTGTTGCCCTCACGCCAGATACGGAACACCACTCCAGGTCCGAAGTCATAGCGGCCCGCCACACGATCGAGCTCTTCTGCGGGGAGCTGAACTTCCGAGCGTGAAGCGGGCGCCGCCGGAGCCTCTGCGACCGCTGGTGTGGGAGCCACGGACGAGCCGACGAGCAAGTGCATTGCCAGGTCGGCCGTCGATGGTTCGGCTCCGCTGTTTGCCAGAGCCACCACCACCCGACCGGTCGGGGGCTCGATGGCGAGATGCGACCGGTAGCCGCCGGTCCCGCCGCCGTGCATGATCACCTCCCGGCCAGGCCCGATCTGAGCCACCTGCCAGCCAAGCGCCTGTTCGCCGCGCGGCTCGCCGGTTTTTCTCCGCACGGTCAGTGTCGTCTCCATCGCCCGGCGGATCGGGGAATCGGTGTCGAGCACGGCAGCGGCGAACTTGAGCATGTCGTTGGCGGTCGACCGAATGGCTCCCGCGCCGGCGAGCGCCGGAATATGCCACGGTTTGGCCGGCTGCAGGTACATGTCGTGCCCGGGCGCGAACCGCGCCTGCTGCTCCGCCGTGAGCATGATGGCCGTGTCGTCCATGTCGAGCGGGCCCGTGATCCGCTCGCGCAGCAACGTCGCGTAGTCGGCACCCGCGGCGCGGCCGAGGAGGTAGCCAAGCAGGCCGAATCCCAGATTGGAATATTCCCATTGCTCGCCGATATCGCGAGGCAGCTCGTAGCCCGCCAGGAACTCGAGCATCATCGCTTCGGTGTAGTCCGCGTAGGGATCGGCCGGATCGGCGAACGGCATGTTGTAGGGCAGCCGCGGCAGCCCCGAAGTGTGGGTCGCGAGATCGGCCAGCGTGATCTTCTTCCCGCCGCGCGCCGGCATCGAGGCGCCTTCGGGCAGGTACTTCTCCGCCGGATCGTCGAGCGAGACTTCGCCCTTGTTCGCCATGTCAGCTAAGAGCAGCGCGGTGAAGACTTTGGAGATCGAGCCGATCTCGAACAGCGTATCGCCATCGAACGGTTCGCCGCTCGCGGGTCCTCCGCTGACAATGCGGCGTCCGCTCGGCTCCAGCACGCCGACGACGAGACCTTGCCCGTCTCGCGGGGCGATCCGTGCGGCGATAGCTGCTTCGATCTTCTCGTTCGGTGGAACCTGCCAGTTGGCCGGGAGCGGTTCCGGCGCGCGCGGCTCCTCGGGAGGCGGCCCACCCGGCGCCAGCGCGAGCGGCAACGACGCGCCGCCTTGGCTCCAGAAGCCGCGCCAGCCTTTCGTCCCCTCGTCCCACTGCCCAGCGTACGAACCCGAGAGCGAAGGGACCGCGATCGTCAGCCGGTCTCCTTCGAGCGAAACGTCGCCTAGAGGAATGCCGAAGCTGCTCTGATCGAGGCTGTCGAGCGTACCCGTTAACTTGCCGTTCGTCCCGGTTTGAACGTGGATCACGAGGCGCAACTTGGTCCCGCCCACATCGAGCGTACCCTGCCAATCGCCGACCGCCTCCTGTGCGGAGGCGGGGGCGGAAATGGCCATAACGGCTCCTGCCAGCGGTATAGCCCAGCGATTCATTCAGCCCCTCCCCCTCGATGTCTTCCGCCCCGTCATCCGATTGGCCCGACAGGTCGGAAGCTCTTCATCGGCTGGGAAGACGCTCAGGCGGCGAGCGCTCTCGCCAGGCGCTGGCGGATGGCCTTGAGGCTGACGAGCAATTCCTCGTCCGCTTGCGGTGCCGCGGACGGCACCGGCGCCGCCCCGGTAAGGTCCGGGACGACGGGAGCGTTGGCGGTCGCACCACGCTCGATCGCCTGACGCGCGCCCTTGAGGGTATAGCCTTCGCGGTTGATCAGGCGGTCGATCGTCTCGACCAACGCCACGTCCTCAGGCCGGTAATAGCGCCGGCCGCCGCTGCGCTTGAGCGGCCGGAGCATCGGGAACTGCTGCTCCCAATAGCGCAGGACATGCTGGCGTATGCCGAAAGCAGCCGCCACTTCGCCGATGGTCCGCAGCGCTTGCGGGTCTTTCCCGTCGTCGAAGCGAAGCTGGCCGGTGGCGTCGTTCATCCGCCGTGCGCGATCCGGTCCTTGAGCTTCTGGCTCGACCGGAAGGTGAGCACGCGACGCGGCGTAATCGGCACTTCCACTCCGGTCTTCGGATTGCGGCCGATGCGCTCGCGCTTGTTGCGCAGAATGAAGCTGCCGAAGCCGGAGATCTTGACGTTCTCTCCGTCGGCCATCGCCTCGCACATCTTGGCCAGAATGGATTCGACCAGCGCCAGGCTCTCGGCGCGCGAGAAACCCATCTTGCGATTGATGGTCTCAGCCAGATCGGCCCGGGTGAGAGTGCCTACAGATCGCATCATTGGCCGTCCAACCTCCCCTTTGCTCAACCCCTATGCTCCGGCCCCTTGATGGCTGAATCGGGCGTCCAAAGCAAGGTGCGGGCCGAGGATCTCTGCAAAGCGAAGCCGCTCAGACCCGCATCAAGCTAGCGCCCCAGGTAAAGCCCCCGCCCATCGCTTCGAGCATGACCAGATCGCCGGGTTTGATACGCCCGTCGCGGCGAGCGACGTCGAACGCCAGCGGCACCGAGGCGGCCGACGTGTTGGCATGGCGATCGACGGTGACGACGACTTTCTCGATCGGCAGGCCGAGCTTGCGGGCGGTCGCATCGAGAATTCGCAGGTTGGCCTGATGCGGCACGACCCAGTCGATGTCGGCGGGCTTATGGCCGGTCGCGGCGAGGACTTCTTCGAGTACTTCGGCGAGATTGACCACCGCGTGACGGAACACCTCGCGGCCTTTCATCCGCAGCTTGCCGACGGTGCCCGTCGTCGAGGGTCCGCCATCGACATAGAGCAACTCGCCATGCGCGCCATCGGCGTGGAGCTTACTGGCGAGGATGCCCGGCCCGTCTTCGGCGACATCTTCCGCGCGCAGCACGAAGGCGCCGGCACCATCCCCGAACAGCACGCACGTCGCGCGGTCTTCCCAGTCGAGGATGCGGCTCATCGTCTCGGCGCCGATCACCAGCGCGCATTTGGCCATCCCGCTGCGTAGCATCGCGTCCGCCGTCGCCAGCGCATAGAGGAACCCGGAGCACACCGCCGCGACGTCGAAGGCGACGCCGCCGTTGCAGCCGAGCGCATGCTGGACTTTGGTGGCGGTAGCCGGGAACGTGCTGTCGGGAGTGGCGGTGGCAAGGACGATGAGGTCCACGTCCGACGCCTCGATCCCAGCATCGGCGAGCGCGGCACGCGCCGCTTCGGTCGCGAGCGAAGCGGTCGTTTCCCCCTCCCCGGCAATATGACGGCAGGTGATTCCGGTCCGCTCGCGGATCCATTCGTCGCTGGTGTCGACGCGCTCGGCCAGTTCTTGGTTGGTCACGCAGTTCGCCGGCAGAGCCGAACCGGCCCCTTTGAAAACCGAGCGGATCATGACGCGCTCGTCCGCACGGGGCCGGCCTTGCCGTTTTCACGCAAGCGGCCTTCGCCGAGTTCGGCCAGGTCGGCAGCGATCCGCTCGGTCAGGCTTTCCTCGAGCAGGCGCGCCGCTACTGCCACGGCATTGGCAACGCCCGCCGCGGTCGCCGATCCATGCGACTTCACGACGACGCCGTTCAGGCCGAGGAAGACTGCGCCGTTGTGGTTGTTGGGATCGAGATGGTGGCGCAGCAGCTCGGTCGCCGGGCGCGAGACCAGGAAGCCGATCTTCGAACGCAGCGAGCTGCGGAACGCCGTCTTCAGCAAGTCTGTGACGAAGCGGGCGGAACCCTCGATCGCCTTCAACGCGATGTTCCCCGAAAAGCCGTCGGAGACGACCACGTCCACGTTCCCCCGGTTGATCTTGTCGGCTTCGACATAGCCTTCGAAGCTGAGCGCGAGCCCCGTCGCCGCGCGCAGCCGCTGGGCGGCTTCCTGCAGCTCCTCGGTGCCTTTGGTTTCCTCGGTGCCGATGTTGAGCAGGCGGACCCGCGGCTTCTCGCGGCCGGTGACGATGCGCGAATAGGCCGCGCCCATGATCGCGAACTGCACAAGGTTGCGGGCGTCGCACTCGGTATTGGCGCCGAGGTCGAGCATGACCACGTCGTGCTCCTCGAGCGTCGGCATCAGCGCGGCGAGCGCGGGCCGATCGATGCCCGGCATCGTACGCAGCGAGAGCTTGCTCATCGCCATCAGCGCACCGGTGTTGCCCGCACTGACCGCGGCGCCGGCCTGCCCTTTCTTCACCGCGTCGATCGCCAGCCCCATCGAGGTGCTCTTGGCGCGCCGCAGCGCCTGAGTCGGCTTCTCGTCGCCCGAGACCACGCCCTCGCAGTGGAGGATCTCGGAAGCGCTGCGCATGTTCGGGTGGTTGTCGAGCGCAGCCTTGATCCGCGCTTCGTCGCCAACGAGCAGAAACTTGAAACGCTCATGCCGCCGGCGGGCGAGCGCCGCGCCGGAGACCATGACACGCACGCCCTCGTCGCCGCCCATCGCGTCAACGGCGATACGCGGCAGACTCATGCGTAAACCCCTGTATTCCGAGCCTTAGAGCCCGACCGAGACGATCTCGCGTCCGTTGTAGTGGCCGCAACCGGTGCACAGATTGTGCGGGCGCTTCAGCTCGCCGCAATCCGGGCATTCGTGGAAGGCTTCGACCTTGAGCGCGTCGTGCGACCGACGCATGCCCCGGCGGGAGGGAGTAGTTTTTCTCTTAGGGACAGCCATCGCGGCACCTGTTCCTTGAAATCTTTAGATCTGCTTTGACGGCGGCCCTATGCCATGCCCCATGCTTAGGCAAGGGCAGCAGCGGCAAGGTTAGCCATGCGGCGAAGGCGCGGCCTATAGCGATTTTTCGCTGTCGCGCAAGGAGCTGATCCTAGCTCGCGGCCATCGCCGCATCGCCGACGAAGGGGTTCGACTCCCGCTCCTTCCCGAAGGTGCTGGTCGGCCCGTGTCCCGGCACGAAGGTCACCTCATTGCCAAGCGGCCAGAGCTTCTGCGTGATCGCGTCGAGCAGGTCCTGGTGGTTGCCCATCGGAAAGTCGGTGCGGCCGATCGAGCCGGCGAACAGCACGTCGCCGACGAAAGCGAACCGCGTCGGCCGGTGGAAGAACACGACATGGCCCGGCGTGTGGCCCGGGCAGTGAATCACCTCGAGCTCCACCTCGCCGAAACGAACCGTGTCGCCATCCTCCAGCCAGCGGGTCGGCTCGAACACCCTGGTTTCGATGCCGAAGCGCGGGCCATCGTCCTCGAGCCGGGCGATCCAGAAGCGGTCGGCCTCGTGCGGGCCTTCGATCGGCAGGTCCAGTTCCTTGGCGAGCATTCCGGCCTGCCCGCAGTGGTCGGCATGGCCGTGAGTGAGGAGGATTTTCTCCAGCGTCACTCCGGCCTTGGCCACGCCGGCCTTGAGTCGGTCCAGTTCGCCGCCCGGATCGACCAGCGCCCCGCGCATAGTCTTGGTGCACCACAGCAGCGAGCAGTTCTGCTGGAACGGGGTGACGGGGATAATGGCGGCGCGCAGCGGGCTTTCGGTCATGCCCGGCTAGGTGGCGGTAAACCGCCGCGGCTTCAATCCTTGCCGACGGGACGGCCTACGGCCCTTGCCGCGCCTGGCGCTCGGCCATCTCCTTCCGCCACTCGTCGGGCGTCGGCATGATCGGGTTGTCCACCCGGCGCAGGATCTTCCACTCGCCGTCCTCGCGGATGAACTCGTCCTCGTAGACGCCGGTCAGCTCGGGAACCGGGCTACCGTCGGCGCCGCGCATGATGAGTAAGTGGCGCGAGCGGGCGGTGGCGCGGTCGCCATCGACATCCACCTGCGGGTTCGACACCAGGTGATAGCTCTCCATGTTGACGTAATCGGGCGCAGGTTCGCCGAACAGGCCGACCAGCAGGTCTTTGATCTGCGCCCTTCCCCGCCGCACGGTGGCACCGTTGCGCCACTCGCCTTCGCGAGCGAAGAGGTCGGCATAGCCGTCGAAATCGCGCGCATCGATCCGCGCCGCATATTCGACGATCACGCGCTGGATCGCGAGCTGGTCCTCAGCCCGGCGCAGCCGCTCCTCGGTCGACAGCGGCGCAGGAGCTGCGGCCGGACCACCGCCCGCGGCCGGCGGGTCGTTCGGATCGCGGAACGGAATCTCACCCCAGGTCGTGCGGTGCGCGATCTTCCATTCGCCGCGCTGCCTGACGAACTCGTCGACGTAGCGGCCAGCGAGCAGCGGCGTCGGCCGGTTGTCGAGCGAAGCGGTCCAGAACAGGTACTTCGATTCGACCTGCGCCCGGTCGCCGTCGACCTTGATCAGCGGGTTGGTCAGCATGTGGAAGTTGGACTTGTTGACGAACCCCGCCTCGGGTGCGCCGAGGTTCTCAGTCAGCATCGCCTCGATCGCCGCCGGCCCGGTGAAGCTGCCGAACCCGCCGGTCCACACGCCGTCATCGGCAAACAGCGCCGCGTAGGAGGCATAGTCCTTTGCATCGAGGAACTTGCCATACTCGATCAGCGCACGGCGGATGGCGGACTCGGCCTCCATCCGCTCGACCCGCTGCTCAAGCGTGAACGACTGCGCATGGACAGCGGCCGGCACCGTCAAAATCAGCACGGCGGCGACGAAGCGATGAAACATCCGATCTCTCCCCGTTTGTTCGCCCGCTACGCGGCGCAGGCCACGACGGGTCGGTTGCCTTTGACTTACAGGCAGCGGGTGTTCGTCACCACCTTCCTCAACCTTCCCCGCGCCACTGCCTTCGGGACTCCGAAGGCGAGCAGGAACGAGGCGTCAGCTGGCGATACGGAAGTTGCCGAACAAGACGTTTGCTCCGTTATCCATGTTGATCGGAGCACTGATGAAAAAGTACTTGGCAGGATTGCTGCGGAACAGCTGCGAATCGCCGATCTTGGTCTTGTCGAGAAACACTTTCATTGTGTCCCCCTCGACCGCGATCGAGACATGCAGGACGCGATTGGCATACGGCCGATAGTCGAAGTCGAACGAATGATAATAGTCGGTGGCGCTGCTCGACACGGTCGAACTTCCCCTCGGACCGAGAGTGGCCACAGCGATGCCCCCGTCGTTGTGCGCATCCTGAACGTAGGAGCGCACGCTGTTATCGGCGGTGAAGCCGAACGGCAGGGAACCGACATCCCGGCTGGAATCCGCCGCCAGCACCAGGTCGAATTCGATGGTGAAATTGTTCGGAAGCTCGGGCGGCTGCGTCAGCTTGTAAGTGGCGAAGCTCTGCAGGGAGAGCCATCGCCCGTCCAGACCATCGACGCTGACCACGGAACCCGAACCGTTGGTCTTCCAACTCGCCGGCATGGCGCCAAGCGGCGTCTCGGCGAAATCGTCCTCCACCAGCGTGGTGGCGCCAGGTACAAAGGTGAAGCCCTCGTTGATCCGCAGCCGCGGATTCGCCGCGCTTTCTCCGGCTTGTGAAGTCCTGACCTCTTGCGGCTGCTGCGCGCGGCGATCGATTTCCCGCTCCACCCGGTCCTGCAAATTGCCCAGCAACCCGCGAAACTGCGCAGAAGCCGGGGTGGAAATTGCCATCGCCGGTATCAGCGCGAACACAATAATCGAACGAGCGGGAAGCTTGGGCATAACTCTCCAGGGCCAACATTGATTAAGCGGCGTCCACCTACACGGCCAGGATGGCGGTGCAAGGTTGCCGGTCCTTCAGGGCGTCTACCCACGCCGATTGGGAACCGCGCCCAGCGCTATAGCCGCCCACCTTTCCAAACCACGCGGCCGACCACGTCCACGTCGGCTACCGCCACTTCGACCGGTTCGTAGGCCGGGTTGCTGCTGATCAGCCTCAGGCTGCCGGGCGGGACCGCCTGCAGCAACTTGACATGCAGCGCCTCGCCCAGGCGCACGACGTGGACGCCTTCGCGAAACGGACGCGGCGTTCGATCGACCAGAATCTCGTCGCCGTCGCGCAGCAGCGGGTCCATCGAATCGCCCACGACCTGGATCAAGGACAGCATGGCCGGGTCGAGCCCCTGCTCGCGCAGCCAGCGACGCGAGAAGCGGAACGCGTCGAACGGCATTTCCTGCGCACCGATCGCCCCAGGCCCGGCCGAAGCTTCGAGTGGCAGGCGCGGCACTTCCACCCATTCGCCAGCCGGAATGTGAGATTTTTCCTCCGGCGCGCCGAGTTCATGTTCGGAGACGCCGAAGAACTGCGCCAGCCGACGACGATCGACTTCCTCGAGCTTCCGTGGGCTGCCTTTGGTGATGTACTGCTGCAAGTAACTGGAATTGCGGCCCAGCATGCGCGACAGTGCAGCGAGGCTGCTGCCGCGCTCGCGAGCCAGAATGGCGAGCTTGTCACGCGGTTCCATGGGCGGATTTCCTGCGGCTGTCCAAGCTCACGTCTTACGCGAAGGAAATTTCCTAGACAAGTAGGATTTCACCGGCAAGACCAGTTCCACCGCCAGCGACTCGTCACTCTCGACGCGAGGAGGTTCCATGCTGCTGCGCAAGATCGAAGTGTTCCTCCGTCGGACGGACATGACGCCGAGCGAATTCGGACGACGAGTCGCACGCGATCCACGGTTCGTCTTCGACTTGCGCCGCGGAAGGACGCCGCGCGCCCGTATGGAAACACGAGTGGAACATTTCATGAACCAATATCAGGAGAGACCTCATGCAAGCTGAAAACATTCGCCCTGTCCGGCTTCGCCGCGACACTTGCTCGCGGCTTCGCGAAGAGCTGTTGGCTTTGGCCGCCGGGCAGCCGACGATCCTTCGCCACGATGAGACGAGCTGGGCCAGCATCACCTTCGCCGGCGCGCGGCACCGGGTCGAGTTGACGTTCGAAGGTGGCGAGGCCGTCGAAGCCGGCGAGCGCTTCATCGCCTTCCTGCCCGAACACGAATTCGAGATTCCCGGCCAACTCGTCGCCGATGCTGCGGTCACGGCTGTCGATCACCGGCTCGATCCGCCCTGGATGCAGGTTACCTGTGAACTGCTTCTGCTGGAGGAAGCATGAAAGTGGAAGGTTACACGCCGCTCAGCCGGAAACGTACTTTTCTGAACGTTTGCAATGGGATAGAAGGATCGAATGGTGACAACTCCGCCGCGCAGGGGCGTCAACCCTTCCCTTCGCTCAGTAGCCGCGGGCGAGGTCCACTCGTGCCTCGAGCGGTTCGCCGGCGTGGAAGCGCTCGCAATTGCGCAGGAAGCGCTCCGCCGCCCGCGCCTGGCTGGCGGGCGTCGGCATTCCCGACAGGTGCATCGTGACGTGGGCGTTGTCGAGCGACCACAACGGGTGCTCGGGCGGGAGCGGTTCGGGGTCGGTGAGGTCGAGTATTGCCGCCGCGATGCGGCGCTCGCGCAAGGCGTCGATCAGCGCATCCTGGTCGACGCAATCGGCCCGCGCGAAGTTCACCAGCACCGCTTGCGAATTCATCGCGGCGAGTTCGGCTGCGCCGATCATCCCCCGCGTCTGCGGGGTGCCCGGCACGGCGAGCACGATCCAGTCGAAGCCGCCGAGATGGCTGCGCCAGCCGCGTTGGCGCTGGCTCGACACCGCGACTACCTCGACTCCGAACGCCTCGAGCGCGCGGCCGATCGCCTGCCCGATCGCCCCGTGTCCCAGGATCAGCACCCGGCTGCCGGCCAGATCGCGCGTGCCCGGCGGCGCGGCGAGCCACTCGTGCCGGTCCTGCGCGCGGACCACGGCGGGGTAGTCCTTGGCCACGGCCAGCATGGTCATGACCGCGAACTCGGCGACCTGGTGGGTGGTCAGGCCCGAGCCGCAGGTGAGCGCCACGCCGCGCTGGTCGAGCTCCGCCAGCGGCATCCAGTCGACGCCGGTATAAGAGCTGTTGAGCCAGCGCAGCCGCCGCGCCGCGGCGATGGCGGCGAGCGGGGCCGCCTTTTCGTGACGATCGAACCAGCCGATCTCCGCCTCGGCGGCCAGCGCGACGAGCGCCTCGGGGGTATCCCACCATCGCGCGTCGAGCCATTCCGGCAGGCGGCCGCCGAGCAAGGGCCGAACGGACACCGGTAGAACGGCGACGGTCACTCTTCCCTCCCGCAAGCGGCCGGGAGATTCACGAGAGCTTCCACTCCCAGCCGAGCGGATCGCCGTCCATCACCTCGACGCCTTGCGCGGAAAGTTCGTCGCGGATCGCATCCGAGCGGGCGAAGTCCTTCTCGGCTCGCGCCGCCTTGCGTCGGACGAGAGCGTCCTCGATCTCGGCCTCGCCGATTGTCGCTCCCTTCGGCCGCAACCGCAGGTCCGCTCGGGTCAGGCCGGCGAGGTTCAGGCCGAGCACCGAATCCATCTGCTCGACGAACCCGAGCTTGACCGCCGCCGGGCACTTCTTGATCGTGGTGACTTCCTCGAGCTTGGTCAGCGCAACCGGCGTGTTGAGGTCGTCGGCCATCGCTGCGTCGAAATCCTTGAGGGCCTGCACCGCCACGCCTTCGGGCGGCGAATAGGGCTGCTCTTCCGGCTCGGCCTTCGCCGTTTCCTTCAGCCGCTCGACCGCCATGACGATGCGCTTCAGGCGCGTCAGCGCCGCACCCAGCCCGTCCCACGAGAACTCAAGCTCGCTGCGATAATGCGCCTGCAGGCACATCATCCGGTAAGCGAGCGGGTGATAGCCCTTGTCGATCAGGAGTTGCAGCCGCAGGAACTCGCCGGCCGATTTGCTCATCTTTCCCGAGCGTTCGACCAGGAAGTTGTTGTGCATCCACAGCTTCGCCCCGCTGTTGAGCGGATCGTCGAGGCCGTTAGTGCAGCAGAACGCCTGGTTCTGCGCGATCTCGTTCGGGTGATGGATCTCGCGGTGGTCGATGCCGCCGGTGTGGATGTCGAACGGGAAGCCGAGCAATTGCCCGCTCATCACCGAACACTCGAGATGCCACCCCGGCGCACCGCGGCCCCAGGGGGAATCCCACTCCATCTGCCGCGTCTCGCCGGGCGGAGTCTTGCGCCAGATCGCGAAGTCGGCCGCGTTGCGCTTGCCCTCGACCGCCTCGATCCGCCCCTCGCCTTCTTCCGTCTGCGCCCGCGCCAGCCGGCCATAATCGGCCACAGTCGAGACATCGAAGTACAGCCCGCTGTCGAGCTCGTAGCAGTGCTTGTCGGCAATGCTCTTGGCGAACTCGATCATCGCCGGGACGTAGTCGGTCGCAATGGACCAGTGCGCCGCCTCCGGCTCGCCCTGCTTCATCGGCCCGCGGATATTGAGCGCCTTCACGTCCGCCCAATACGCCTCGGTATAGTGCTTCGCGATGTCCCAGATCGACTGCGCCTTCTCCGCAGCCATCTTCTCCATCTTGTCCTCACCCGCATCGGCGTCGTCGGTCAGGTGGCCGACATCGGTGATGTTGATGACATGGGTCAGCTTGTAACGCCGCCAGCTCAGCATCCGCCCGAGCACGTCGGCGAACACATAGGCACGCATGTTGCCGATGTGCGGATAGTTATAAACCGTCGGTCCGCACGTATAGACCCGCGCCTCGTCCTCGTGGATCGGCTCGAAGGTCTCGAGCTCGCGGGTCAGCGAGTTGAACAGGCGGAGGGGCGCGGTCATCGGGCGCGCCTTACGCACGAGCCGGGTCAGGTCAAGCGGCGGCGATTTTGCCCTCCCTCCATTCCACCTGACCGAATTGCCGAACGTGTCGCCTTTTTTCGTTTGCCGCCACGCATGCGTCGCACTTGGGCTGAAGTTGCTACGAAGCATTCCCGAAAGGATATCGAATGCATATTCCCCCCACCAAGATGGCATTCGCCGCCGCAGTTCTCGGCGGTTCCCTGGTCCTAGGCGGCTGCGCTACGAGAGGTTACGTCGACGAGCAGATCGCTGCCGTGAACCAGCGGATCGACGGGATCGATTCCCGGCTTTCGGCGGTCGAAGGAACCGCCGGCGACGCGCTGACCACCGCGCAGGCGGCTGCAGGCCAGTCGCAGCAAAATTCGCAGCGCATCGATCAGCTCTCCGGCCGCGTCGATGGCATCGATCAGCGGCTGAGCCAGCAGAGGACGCCGCGCAACTAGACGAAGGAACACGCCGACGAACCGAGCGTTCGTCGGCATAGCTATCGTAGTTCAGAGGTTTGAAAATTCGTCTTTACTTGCCCGGAGCAAGGTGCGTTGCGGCGGGTCTGGCCGCAACGCTCTTGCCGCTATCGCTACCCGCCGCTGCCGCCGAGGCAGACGCCGAGAACGCCGCTCTCGAGCCGGAACTGATCAATTCCCCCGATGCCGACCGCCTGCTCCAGTGGATCGCGGCTACCGGCGACAACGGGGAGAAGCCTTACATCGTCATCGACAAGCAGGCGGCCGCCATGCTCCTGTTCGATTCCGACGGAACGCTGCTCGGCGAAACGCCGGTGTTGATCGGGGTCGGAGTCGGGGACGAGTCGACGCCCGGCATCGGCGCCAAGTCGCTCAGCGAGATCGGCACGGCCGAACGGACCACGCCTGCCGGCCGCTTCGCCGCGCATCTGGGGACGGCCGTCGGCTGGAAAAGCGTGCTTTGGGTCGACTACGCCGGCTCGGTCGCGCTGCACGCGGTCGTCAAGGACAACAAGAAGGAAAGGCGCCCGCAGCGGCTCAAGTCGGAGACGATAGATGATAACCGCATCACCTACGGCTGCATCAACATCGACACGTCGTTCTATCTCAAACAGGTGAAACCGTCGTTCAAGGAAGGCGGCATGGTTTACATCCTTCCCGAAGAGAAGAGCCTCGAGGAAGTCTTCCCGCTCGTGCGCCTGCTGCCGTTCCTCGAACAGGGTCAGCCAGGCTCGACCGTCGCGAGCTGATCCTTCCCGGGTCGTCGGCGGTCAACTCAAGACGGCGCCGTCACCAAGAGGATCGCCAGCCCCGCCAGGACCACGCCCAGGCCCGCCAATTCTCTCCAGGCCATGCGCCGCCCGGTGAGGCGACCCGAGAGCAGCGCGGCCAGCGGCAGTTCCACCAGGGCCAAGGTTCGAACGTTGGCCGCGGCGGTCAGCGAGAAGGCGATGAACCACCCGGCGGACGCGAAGGCCCCGAGAAACCCCGCCGATATCGACACGCGCCATTCGCGCAACGCGCCGACGAAAGCCGCCCGGTCGCGGAGAGCGAGCCAGATGCCGAGCAGGCCCGTCTGGATCGACAGTCCCATGACGACAACGGTGAGCGCACGAATGAGAAATCCGCCCTCCGGCAGGGCGATGATCGCGCCGCGAAAGGCAATGGCCGAGAGCCCGAAGAACGCCCCCGCCGCGAGACCGGTGGCGATCATGCGGCCCTCCCGCACGAGGTTGCGCACTTCCCCTGCCTTCGTCGAGGCGAGCAGCACACCGACGGTCACCGTCCCGATCGCTAGCCATGCCGGAGCTGAAAGTCGGTCACCAATCAAGATCGCGCCGAGAACCGCCACCAGGACCGGCTCTGTCTTGATGTAGGCGTAAGCCACCCCGAAGGCCCGCCGATCCATCACGATCAACATGAGCGCTGTCGCGGCAATCTGGCTAACTCCGCCTAGCAGCGCCCAGCCGACCGCAGCCGCGTTCACGGGCGGCAGGGACTCGCCCGTGAACGCGTGCGCCAACCCGAGGACTGCGACAGCGAAGGGTAGCCCGAAGACGAACCGGACCTGGGTCGCACCCAACGTGCCGATCTTGGCGGTCAGTTGCGCCTGGGCTCCGTTGCGCAAGACCTGTCCCGCGGCAGCCGCGAGCGTGAACGGGACCCACAGGAGCGAAGCTGCTGCGCTCACTCCACCTCGAACAGCCCGGCCAGCTGCTCGATGATCGTTCCGCCGAGTTGCTCGACGTCCATGATCGTCACGGCACGCCGGTAGTACCGCGTCACGTCGTGGCCGATGCCGATGGCGACGAGTTGGACCGGGCTCTGCTTCTCGATCCAGTCGATCACCTTGCGCAGGTGCGTTTCGAGGTAGCCTGCCGAGTTCACGCTGAGGGTACTGTCATCGACCGGTGCGCCGTCGCTGATGACCATCAGGATGCGGCGGTCTTCCGGACGGGCGAGCAGGCGGTTGTGCGCCCAGATCAGCGCCTCGCCGTCGATGTTCTCCTTGAGTAGCCCTTCGCGCATCATCAGGCCGAGGCTCTTGCGCGCCCGGCGATAGGGCTCGTCGGCCTGCTTGTAGACGATATGGCGCAAGTCGTTGAGCCGCCCCGGCATTGCCGGCTTGCCGTTCGCCAGCCACTTCTCGCGGCTCTGCCCGCCCTTCCAGGCGCGGGTGGTGAAGCCCAGGATCTCGACTTTCACCCCGCAGCGTTCGAGCGTGCGCGCCATGATGTCGGCGCTGATGGCCGCGATGGAGATCGGCCGCCCGCGCATCGAGCCGGAGTTGTCGATCAGCAGCGTGACGACGGTGTCCTTGAACTCCTGGTCGCGCTCGATCTTGTAGCTCAGCGAATGGCCGGGACTGACCACGACGCGCGCCAGCCGCGCGGCGTCGAGCAGGCCCTCTTCCTGGTCGAAATCCCAACTGCGGTTCTGCTGCGCCATCAGCCGCCGCTGCAGCCGGTTGGCCAGCCGGGTAACGACGCCCTGCAGGCCCGTCAGCTGGCTGTCGAGATAGGCGCGCAGCCGGTCGAGTTCCTCGAAGTCGCACAGCTCGGTCGCTTCGACGACTTCGTCGAATTCCTCGGTAAAGACCTTGTAATCGAAGGTTTCCGGAAGG
>JAJUJV010000029.1 GCA_029265155.1 Altererythrobacter sp.
ATCCTGCCGCGGACCACGCCGGTTTCAGCCGCGCTTGATCCACTGGCGCCGCAAGAAGCCGAGGACACCCGATGACCGACACATCACAACACGAGCTGGTGGGCGCGGATGTTCCGCTGGGTCATACCGAAGACGTCCCGAAGCCTGTTCTACGCCGAGCCATCGCAGCCTCAGCCGTCGGCAATGCAACGGAATGGTTCGACTACGGGATCTACGCCTATGGCGTGGTATATCTGTCAGCCGCACTGTTTCCTGGCGACACGGCTGAAGCCACTTTATTCGCGCTGGCGACGTTTGCGATCTCGTTCCTCGTGCGTCCGCTGGGGGGCTTGTTCTGGGGGCCGCTGGGCGACCGCTACGGCCGCAAGACCATTCTGGCCTTCACCATCATCCTCATGTCCGCCGCGACGGTCGGCGTCGGGCTTATACCCTCATACGATACGATCGGGTTCTGGGCGCCGGCACTGCTCGTGATCCTGCGGATGGTGCAGGGCTTCTCGACCGGCGGTGAGTATGGCGGCGCCGCGACCTTCATGGCCGAATACTCGCCGGACGATCGACGCGGCTTCTACGGCAGCTTCCTGGAATTCGGCACGCTGGCCGGCTTCTCCCTAGGTGCCCTGCTGATGCTGGGTTTCTCTCTGCTGCTCGGCGAGCAGGCGATGTACGACTGGGCCTGGCGCATCCCGTTCTTCGTGGCGGGGCCAATGGGTTTCATCGGCATGTATCTTCGCTCGAAGATGGAAGACACCCCGATCTTTAGGGAGATCGAAGCCCAAGGTGAGCGCGAGCCCGCCGCCTCCACCGAATTACGCCACCTTTTTTCTCGCTACTGGCGTCCGCTTGTCGTGATGGGGGGCTTGGTCGTGGCTCTCAACGTCGTGAACTACACTCTGCTCAGCTATATGCCGACATATCTCCAGCGTCGGCTCGGCCTCACGACGGACGACGCTCTTGTCGTTCCCATCATCGGCATGCTGTTCATGATGGTGTTCGTCCCCTTCGCCGGGCACCTGTCGGACCGGGTGGGACGCAAGCCGCTGTGGCGGTTCTCGCTCTTGGGGCTCTTCCTGGGCGTCCTGCCGCTCTACATGCTGATGGCTACAGGCTTTCCCGGGGCTATCATCGGGTTTGCCCTGCTCGGGCTGCTCTACGTTCCACAATTGGCGACGATCTCGGCCACCTTTCCGGCGATGTTCCCGACCCACGTTCGCTTTGCCGGATTTGCAATTTCCTACAACGTGGCGACATCGCTGTTTGGCGGGACTGCTCCGGCCTTCAACAGCTGGCTGATTGGCGCGACCGGCAACGAATTGATGCCGGCATACGTGATGATGGTCGCTTGTGTCATCGGCATGGTGGCCTTGCGCTTTACGCCTGAGACGGCTGGAAAGTCGCTGCGAGGCACGGAGTTGCCCGGGCGCCGCAAGGCAGCAGTCGTCACCTGACGCCCACCATGTCTAATATTTCAGCACGCGCTTTGGGAGGATGACATTTCAGTTTTGATCGATGGCCTCGGGATTCTTGATCCCTGGGCACAAATGCTAGTTGCGCTTGGCGCGCTGCTTGCCGTGTCGGCGATCGGGAACTGGATCGCCAAAGGCGTGCTCCTTCGGGTCCTGACGATGATGTTGGCCCGGACTACTCACGAAGCAGAGCGTGACGCGTTCCTGCGCGTCGTTCGGCGTTTGGCCAATCTCGTTCCTGCAACGATCATTCAGCTCGGTATCGGTGCCGTTCCCCATCTGCCGCCGATGGCAGTGACGCTTACGCGCAACGTGACGACCGGCTTCGTCATCCTGACCATATCGTTGGCTATCAGCGCGGCGCTGGACTGGGTTGAGGCGCTTTACGGCCGCCGGCCCCACGCGGTCAACCGTCCGATCAAGGGCTACGTCCAGGTAGTGAAAATCGCCGTGTTCTCCGCGGCCACCATTCTCATCATCGCCGCGCTGATCGACCGCTCGCCATTGCTGCTACTGTCGGGCCTAGGGGCCATGGCGGCGGTCCTGATGCTGGTGTTCAAAGACACGATCCTCTCGCTCGTCGCTTCGGTGCAGCTGACCTCGAACGATATGGTCCGCTTGGGGGACTGGATCGAGATGCCGGACCTTCACGCCGATGGCGACGTGATCGACATCGCGCTGCACACGGTAAAAGTGCAGAACTGGGACAAGACCATCACCACGATCCCGACGCACCGCCTGATCAGCGAGCCGTTCCGCAACTGGCGCGGAATGTTCGAATCGGGCGGTCGGCGCATCAAGCGGTCACTGTTGATCGACCAGAACTCGGTACGCTTCCTGACAGCCGAAGAAGTGGATCGCCTCCGCCGCTTCTCGTTGCTCGACGATTATCTCGAGAGCAAGCGCGCCGAACTCGAAGAATGGAACTCCGCACGACCGGAGCGGGCTCATGACCCGGTCAACGCCCGGCGGCTGACCAACATCGGCACGTTCCGGGCCTACATGTCGGCCTACATGAAATCGCGGACCGACATCTCAGACAAATTGTTCATGCTGGTTCGCCAACTGGCGCCATCCGAAAAGGGCCTGCCGCTCGAAATCTATGCGTTCACCTCCACCACCGCCTGGGCAGAGTACGAGCGCATTCAGGGCGACATCTTCGACCACCTTATTGCGATTCTGCCGGAATTCGGCCTGCGGCTGTTCCAGGAACCGTCGGGGCTCGACTTCGCGGGCCTGTTGTCCGCCCAGCGCCAGGAGTCCGCGACATCGGACGCGGTGGCGTGAGGCTCGGGATCCGCAGGACCCCGGCAGTCAGGAGTCGGAGTTTATGGCTGTCAGCGAAGCCGCCGCTCCATCACTCGCGAACGGGCAACTGGTTGAGAACGCTTCCGTTGGCCCGTTTGACCGTCACGTTGAAGCCGCCGCGGCGGCCGTCGCGCAGCTTGTAGTAAGTGAGGTCGATCTTCTCGCCCGGAGCAAGCGAGCGCTTCGACCACCCGGCGCGCGACAGGTGGTTGGGGCTCATCCCCTCGAACGCCCAGCGGTTGCCCTGCGCGTCCTTGACGTAGAGGAAAGTGTGCGGATTGGTCCACATCCACCGCTCCACCGTGACGTTCTTCATTTCCGTAGCGGTGCCCCATTCGAACATGGCGGTCGAATGGTGCGCCACGGCCGGCAGAGCGGCCACTCCAGCCGCGCCCAGGGCAGCGGCCATCGCCAGACGGCGGAATATCTTGCTCGACATGATCCTCTCCTCAGCCCCCCGCTCTCACTCGGGCGGTCGCCTTGCCGCCACTTTGCCAGCAAAGTCAGCGCTTAATCAACCCGCCGCTTGACTTGCCGCGTGGACCGACCGCAAACCTTGCGCCGGAGAGGACATAACCGGAGGGTCACCACCATGCAGGGTTGGGCATTCATGGCGCGCGCGCTCGCGGGCGGTGCAGCGCTGGCGTTGGCTGCGGCGGCACCGGCGCAGGATACGGCGATACCGCGCGGCGACGGTTACGCCGAGCTCGAACGCCTGCCTGATTGGAGCGGTGTGTGGAACCCCGATTGGTCGTTGCTGTTCGGCGGAGGTGGAGGCGGGGCGCCGGCTCAGCCCCAGCTGACGCCCGCGGCGCAGGCGCGATTCGACGCGTTTCGGGCGCGGCAGGAGGCCGAGGGCGTCGATCAAACCGCGCAGATCAATTGCGTTCCCCCTGGCATGCCCGGCATCATGCGCCAGCCTTATCCGATGGAGGTGCTGTTCACGCCTGGCCGGGTCACGATCTTTGCAGAAACCTACAGCCAGGCGCGCCGCATTTACACCGACGGCCGCTCGATTCCCGAAGATCCGGACCTGCTGTTCAACGGCTACTCGGTAGGCCGCTGGGACGGCGACACGCTGTACGTCGACACCGTCGGCTTCAGTCCTGCCACCGTGATCGCGGCGGGCATTCCGCACGGTGAGAAGATGCACATCAAAGAGAAGATCTGGCTGGAGCGGCCGGACGTGCTGCGCATCGAGACCACGATTACCGATCCCGACGTGCTGACGGAGCCGTTCGTGCAGCAGATGGCCTTTCGCAAGGAACCGACTTGGGAGATCCGCGAATACGTCTGCGAAGAGAACAATCGCCTGATCGCGGACGACGGCGGCGCGAATATCGATCTCGGGTTCGATGAGCTGGACGCGGAAGATCCGTTCGGCCCGCTGCCGGAATAACCGCCGGACCGTAACCGAATCGCAAGCAGCGGGACGGTAGCTTGCCTGCCATGAATGCCGTTCCGCCTGCTTTTGCCGCGTCCGAGGAGTTCGCCGGCCACCCTTGGGTCTCGATGGACACTCTGGCAGAGCGCTGGAGCGCGCTGAACAGCGCGGCGGCTGTCGTCGCGCACCTGGCGCAAATCGCTCCTCCACAAAACGCCATGCCGCTAGCGACACAGGCAGATCCCATCCGCATCGAATGTGTCCGGCGCGGCATCGACGATCTCGTGGCGGTGCTTCAAACCGGCATTGCCGCCTTGTTGGCGGTGAACGACCGCAACGGCGATCCGCGCCCCGCGGCACTGTCTTTATGGAACGAGTTCAACATGGCTCGCGAGGCGGTGCTCTCACTACTGGGGCCGCCGCCCGCGTTCGCCTAGCCTCGTCGAACTTGACCGTGTTCCGCGTCTGTTCCAGACATGGAACATGCGCGAATCCCTTGCTTCTACTCCTGCCGTTCCAGCGGCTGAACGCCGTGCGGCAGCGGTGGCTCGCGGCATCTGCCGCCTCTTCGCGCGTAACGACATCTGGGCTTTGACCGAGATGCCGCTCCGCAACGGGCGGCGGGCCGACCTGATGGGGATCGATCCGCGCGGTCAGGTGGTCATCGTCGAGATCAAGACCGCACGTTCCGACTTGCTCGGGGATGGCAAGTGGCCTGATTATCTCGACTTCTGCGACCGGTTCTATTGGGGCCTGCCCCCGGAACTCGACCGGGCCTGCCTGGAGGGCGCCGACTTCCGGCCGGAGTGCTGCGGAGTTATCGTCGCCGATGAGTATGACGCCGAGATCGTCCGCCCCGCACCGAGCCAACCGCTCGCGGCTGCACGGCGCCGCGTCGAGGTGGAGCGGCTTGCGCGCACCGCGCTGCGCCGCCAGCTCGTGGGGCTCGACCCGCACTGCGGCAGCTGGGGGCGTACGCACGACTGACACTGCGCCGGCGGCGCGCACCTCCTCCTCATCTCGGCTGCCATACGTTTCGGCAGCATTTTGCCGCCGGTTTGGCGCAACTTTACCCCGAATTAACTATGTCGCGCCAAACCCCACGACGACGAGAGTGGAAAGGGATTGGTGATGGACACCATGCGCGGCAACTTCGGCTCGCTGGCAGATGCCGGCGGCTACGATCCTGCCGACGATGACGACGCTGCCCATTCGGCTCCTTCTCCCATCGGTCAGGACGAGCGGCGCATGCAGGTTCGCGCGTACAACCATTGGGCGAGCCTGCTCGAAGACCGCAATTATCCGGCCATCGAAGATCTCGAGCCGGAGAGCCTGCCGGATTTCGGGCCTTATAGCGTGTTGCTCGATTTCAGTACCGGGATCGAGAATCCGGGTATCTGCTATCTCGGCGAAAAGTTGGCTGAAGAGTGCGGGGTCGGCGAGGACGAGCTTACTGCCCTCGCCCAAGTGCCGCAGCTCTCCCTCCTAACCCGTATCACCGATCATTACATGCAAATCCTCGCCAATCAGGCTCCGATCGGGTTCGAAGCGGAGTTCGTGAACCAGCGGGGGGCGACGGTGGCTTACCGCGGCATCCTCCTGCCGTTCTCCAGCGACGACGACACGATCGACTTTATCTACGGCGTCATCAACTGGAAAGAGCTTGCCGACGCGCAGCACTCCGATGAACTGCTTCTGGAGATCGACCAGGCCCTCCAGCCGCAAACCAAGACGATGGCCGCTGCAACTACGCCTTTGACGGATTGGGCGGACGGCCCCGGAGCGAACCCCGTCCACGAGCACGACGAAGCGACCGGCATGGACATCGGCATTGCGGGTGAAGCGCCCGACGCCCTGGCGTTCGACATGGATGAAGAGGGCGAAGAAGATTCCTTGCCGCTACCGTCCTTCGGCATGGACGACGAAGATGAGGAATCCGGCCCTGGCCCGGTATTCGGCTCGCTTCTGAAGCTGCCGATCCAGACGTCGAAAACTCCGCTCGATCTGTCTGGCGAGCCGTTTTCTGAGGAATTGGAGACGAGCGAGGACGGCTACGACCTCGATCTGCCGCAACTCGATCGCTCTACCATGAATCTCAGCGACTGGCTGGCCGCGGCACGCGAGGTAGCGGTCGCAGCCGGCAACAGCGAAGACCGGACGCGTGCGGCCCTATATGAAGCGATCGGGCGCGCGTACGACTTTTCGCTCGCGGCCGCAGTAGCTCCCGCGGAGTTCGAAGAGTTGTTGGCGGATTCGGGGCTGAAGCGGCAGAGCCGCGCGCCAATGACGCCGGTGGTCAAGCTCGTGTTCGGCGCCGACTACGATAAGACCCGCCTCACCGAATATGCCGCCGCTTTGGCCCACGCGCACCGGCTCGCCTTGCCTCAGGGCGCGTTGGGCGAGTTCCTTCGCCAGGCCGAAGGCGGACTGAAGGGTGTGGTGAAAACCGAGCGCCGCCTGCGCAAGGAAGAAGCGGGCAAAACGGTCGAACCCGCCAGCAAAGTGCGTGGCACCCTCGCCAGGAAGTTGCGTGAACTGCCTCCTCAGCGATTCGAAGCGCTCCGCACCGACGGCGATGAGTTCTCGCTGGTGGTGATCCGCCGGATCGCAGGCGAAGACGTGGTCGTGCTGGGTGAAGTTTCCGAAAACGCGGCGTTGGTCGAACGCGCCGCGCGGCAACTGATCGGCTGATCCACCTTCAGTTCCCGTTCACACCCCAATGCGCTAGCAAGGGGGTGATGACGCTGGTTCTCCGCCTGCCTGCCCGCCTGCTCATGCTCGCGGCCCTGGCGATGTTCGCCCTCGTGCAGCCGGCTGCAGCGCAGACCGTGCTGCGCGATGCCGAGACTGAGAGGCTGCTCCAGGATCTGGTCGACCCTCTGGCCGAAGCGGCGGGGCTGCAGCGCGGCGCGGTCGACGTGGTGCTGGTCAGCGATCCCTCGATCAACGCGTTCGTGGCAGGCGGACAGCGGATATACGTCCATTCCGGCCTGATAAACGCCGCCGACAGCGCCAATGAAGTGCAGGGCGTGCTCGCCCACGAGCTCGGTCACATTACCGGAGGCCACATCATCAGCCTCTACGACGGCTATGGCAAAGCGGCCAAGATCTCGCTGCTTTCGACCCTGGTCGGCATCGCCGCGGCCCTCGCGGGCGGCGGAGAGGCCGCCATGGGCGCCATGGCGCTGGGGCAGCAAGTAGCCATGAGCAACTTCCTCAGCTTCAACCGTGCTCAGGAATCGAGCGCCGACGCCGCCGGCGCGCAGTACCTGTCGGCAGCCGGTATTACCGGCAAAGGCTCGCTGGAGTTCTTCAAGAAGCTTCAGAACATGGAGTTCCGCTACGCCCGCAGGCAAGACGACGAAGCTGCATTTGCCCGCACTCACCCGCTTTCGGGCGATCGTATCGCCCGGCTCGAGGCCGATTACCGTGCCGACCCGGCGTGGGACCGACCGCCCGATGCCGAACAGCAGGCTCGGTTCGAGCGGATCAAGGCGAAGCTCTATGGCTATCTCGCCACGCCCGCACAGACGCTGAACGCTTATCCCACTTACATGCAAGGCGTGCCTGCGCGCTATGCCCGCGCCTACGCCTACCACAAGGATGCAAGGGTGAAGGAGGCGCTGGACGAAGTGAACGCCCTTGTCGCCAGCGATCCTGACGATCCCTATTTCCTAGAACTCAAAGGGCAGATCCTGCTCGAATCCGGGCGACCGAAAGAGGCCCTGGCTTCGCTACGTCAGGCAGCTGAACTCAGCGGAAACGCACCGCTCATCGCCAGCACCCTGGGGCACGCGCTGCTCGCCACCGAGGACAAGTCGCACCTTGAGGAAGCGGAGCAGGTCCTGCGTGCCGCGGTAGGCCGCGATCGGGAAAATCCTTTCGCGTGGTATCAGCTCGGCATGGTCTATGGCGCCCGCGGTGACATTCCCCGCGCCCAGCTCGCCAGCGCCGAGCAGCAGATCATGACCGGCCGGCCGCGTGAGGCGCTCCAGAACGCTGAGGCTGCGGCTCGCGGCCTTCCGCACGGCTCGACCGACTGGATTCGCGCCGGCGACGTGGCATTGCAGGCGCGAGGCCAGCTTGAACGCGAGCGCGAGCGCAACTAGGCGGGGACCGATGCGCTGGTTCATGACCCTGATCGTCGCGCTTGCGGCGGGTTTTGCGGGCGCTGCGCTATGGGACGTCAGTGGTCTCGGAGACCGGTCGACGCGTGACTATCTCCTCGCCCACCCCGAGGTTCTGCCGGAAGCGATGGAAGTGCTGCAGCGACGCGACCAACAGGCCCGGATCGATCCGCTGCGCCGCGAGCTGGAGACGCCGTTCCCTGGGGCTGTGCTGGGAAATCCGGCCGGATCGGTGACTCTGGTCGAGTTCAGCGATTATGCTTGCACCTACTGCCGGCAAAGCCTGGCCGATGTCGAAGCGCTGGTAGCCGCCAATCCCGATCTCAAGGTCGTGATCCGCGAATACCCGATCCTGTCTCCCCAGAGCTTGGAGGCAGCGCGGATGGCGCTCGCGGCGGCCGAGCAGGGCCGCTATGCTCAGTTCCACACAGCCATGTTTCGAATGAGCCCACCTAGCTCTGAGAGCATTGAGGCCGCCGCTCGCGAGGCGGGGGTGGACCTGGCGCGCGCACGAGCGGCAATCGAAACGGGCGCCTTCGACGATCAATTGCGCAGCAACGGCCAGCTCGCTGCCGAACTAGGCGTTTCCGGCACGCCTGCGTGGGTCATCGGCGACCAGGCCCTAAATGGCGCTGTCGGGCGGGAGGCGCTGGAGGAAGCGATCGAGGAGGCTCGCCAGTCCTGAGCTGGCTGAACCCCTTCTCCCGCCCGGGAACCCCGCCCGCGACGCGCGAAGCCGAACCGGCGCGAAGCGGGTCGATGACGATGCTGCCTTTCGCGCCAACGCCGTTCTTCGCCGACAAGAACAGGGCCTTCTGGCGATTGCAGCTGGCGGGATGGGGCGGCGCGGCCCTGCTGCGCGCCACGACCAACATCGCCAACGGCAAGCCCGAACAGCTGGTCACGACGCTGATCGCCACGGTGACCGGCTTTTCGATCAGCCTGATTCTTTCGGTCATCTACCGCAAGCTCATCAATCGGCGGCCAATCCTGACCTGGGGCCTGACCGCGCTCGCCCTGTCGGTCGCAGTGGCAGTATCGGCGGCGATCAATGGATGGACGCTGATCCTGGTTCAAGGCAGCAGCGACGCCAACTTGGCGCGCGCGATCCTCAGCGCGTTCTATCTCGACACGCCGCTGCTCGGCGCCTGGTCCGCGCTCTACTATGCGATCAACTACTATCTCCAGGTCGAAGAGCAGGCCGACCGGCTCGAGCGGCTCGAAGCTCAGGCAACCAGCGCACAGCTCGCGATGCTGCGCTACCAGCTCAATCCGCACTTCCTGTTCAACACCTTGAACTCGATCAGCACGCTCGTTCTGCTCAAGCAGACAGAGCCGGCCAACGCGATGTTGACCCGCCTGTCGGGCTTCCTGCGCCACACCCTGGTCACTCAGCCGGGCGGCAAAGTCTCGGTGGCGCAGGAAGTCGAGACGCTGAAGCTCTACCTCGACATCGAGCGGATGCGCTTCGAGGAGCGCTTGCGCACCGTGTTCAAGGTCGAACCCGCGGCGGCCCAGGCCAGCATTCCGTCGCTGCTGCTCCAACCACTGGTCGAGAACGCCATCAAGTATGCGGTCTCGCCGCAGGAAGAAGGCGCGCGGATCAGCCTGACCGCGCAGGTCATCGGAACGCGGCTGCGCGTGACTGTCGCCGACACCGGACCCGGGTTGCAGGCACAAGCGGTCAAACGGGTGAGCGACAGCCTGTCCGGCACCCGCGCAGTGTCCACCGGAGTAGGTTTGGCCAACATTCGCGACAGGCTGGCGCAGGCTTACGGCGAAGAGCACCGCTTCGACATCGACAATCCGCCCGAAGGCGGTTTTACCGTGACTATCGAAATCCCCTACGAGCTCCATGAGGATCCGGACGGGGCACGGAGTTCGATCGAGAAACCTACGGGCGATCCCGCCGTTACCAACTTGCCCGGAGAACGGGTGATGGGAACCAATGCATGACCATTCGCACGCTTATCGTCGATGACGAGAAACTCGCCATCCAAGGCCTGCAGCTCCGCCTTCAGCCCTATTCCGACGTCGAAGTGATCGGCACTTGCGCCAACGGACGCGAGGCCATCCGGGCGATTAAGACCGAGAAGCCCGACCTTGTCTTCCTCGACATCCAGATGCCCGGATTCGACGGCTTCTCGGTGGTCAAGGGCGTCATGGAAATCGAGCCGCCGCTATTCGTGTTCGTCACCGCTTACGAAGAGCACGCGATCCGTGCTTTCGAGGCGAACGCCGTCAACTACCTGATGAAGCCGGTCGACGACGACAAACTTGCCGACACGCTGGACCGCGTGCGAACCCGTCTCGCTGAGAAACGCTCCGCGGAAGAAGCCAAGAAGTTGCAGGACGTGCTTGCCGAGATTGCCCCTGACGCGATCGATAACCTTCCGGCGGAGGACGACAACACTGGCCGGTACGAGCGCATGATCAACATCAAGGACCGCGGCCAGATCTTCCGCGTCGATGTCGAGAGCATCGAGCACATTGAGGCTGCCGGCGACTACATGTGCATCTACACCGGCGACAACTCTCTGATTTTGCGCGAGACGATGAAGGATCTTGAGCGCCGCCTCGATCCGCGCGTGTTCCAGCGCGTCCACCGCTCGACGATCGTCAACCTCGACCAGGTTCGCCAGGTCAAGCCGCACACCAACGGCGAATGCTTCCTGGTGCTCGATTCAGGCGCGGAAGTGAAAGTGAGCCGGTCGTACCGCGACGTGGTAGCGAGGTTCGTCCACTAGCGCGCCAGTTTCTGGGGCCGAAAGGGTGAAGTCGATACAGGCTGCGCAAGAACCCTCGACTTCACTTGGCTCCCCCGGATAGGGCATCGCGGTGACTGCATTCTCTCTTCCCGGCTTCGATCTCGAAGCCTTCGTCCGCGCGACGCTCGACGAAGACTTGGGCGTCGGCCTCACGGGTGGCGGTCGTGACATAACGGCTGAAAGCGTGATCCCTGCCGCCGCGCGCTTTTCCGGCGTCATGGACAGCCGCGATCCGATCGTGGTGGCAGGCCTGCCGATTGCGGCCGCGTTCTTCCGGCAGCTGGCCCCCGACATGCAGATCGAAATGCTGGCCGAGGATGGACAGCAGGTCGGCGCCGCGACCGAGCTGATGCGGCTGACCGGCAACGCCCGCTCCATGCTGACCGCCGAGCGCAGCGCCCTGAACATTGTGCAGCATCTCTCCGGCGTCGCCACGATGACCCGGCAGTACGTCGAAGCCATGGGCGAAACGGACTGTGTGCTGCTCGATACGCGCAAGACCATTCCTGGCCTGCGCGTGCTCGAGAAATACGCAACGCGCATGGGCGGCGCGCAGAACCACCGCATGGGCCTGTGGGATGCGGCAATGATCAAGGACAACCACGTCCTCGTCGCCGGCGGCGTCGGAGAAGCGGTGCGCCGCGCGCGCGAGGCGGGCGTGAAGCGGATCATCTGCGAAGTCGACCGGATCGACCAGATCGAGCCGGCTCTGATGGCGGGTGCCACTCACCTGCTGCTCGACAACATGGATGTGGCGACCTTGCGCGAAGCCGTCGCCCTCGTTGCGGGACGCGTACCGACCGAAGCGTCGGGCGGGGTTCGGATCGAAACTATCGGCGCGATCGCCGGGACCGGCGTCACTTACGTGTCAGTCGGCCGGCTGACCCAGAGCGCGCCCGCCGCAGACATCGGGCTGGATTTCACGCCTCTCTGACGTTGCGCTATGGCCTTCGTTGTCGCACGGTGGCCGTGACAACAAAGGGGGGAGGATCGATGCGTCCGCAATCTATCGTCATGTTCGAACGGCTGTTTCTCGCCTCGATCGTGCTCAACGTGATCGTCTTCGCGATCGGGTACGGCGAATTCTCGCAGCAGATCACCAACGATCCGGCTTTGCAGCGGGTCGGCCTCGGCGGCGGCTTCGTGATCGCCTTGGCGCTGGCGGGTTACGCCATCTACCTTCTGCTGTGGTATCTTATCGCGCGAAAAGCGGCGAATTGGGCGAAGTGGGTGCTCGTGCTGTTCCTGCTGCTCAGCCTGCTTTCGGTACCCGATGCGCTGCGAGGCCCTTGGAACTTCAGCACGATCGCCGCCCTCGCGGTTTACGTCCTGCAGATCGCCGCCGTGGGACACTTGTTCCAGGCCGATGCCAAGGCGTGGCTAAGCAACAAGGGTGCCGAAGGGCCGAACCCGGAGACGTTCGACTGATCAGATTTGCGCTGACCGCCGCTGCGGCAGCCATAGCGCTGCAATCCTCTGCAGCCGCCGCGCAGGCCTATCAATGCCGCATACCTCAGGGTGCGGTCAGCGTCCCCGTCGCTCCGCGCGATGGGCCGATACGCCAGGTGCCCATCACCGGCTATACGCTCGCTTTGAGCTGGTCGCCCGAATACTGCCGTGGCCGTGAGACCAAGGCCTCCGATGCCCGGCAGTGCTCGGGCCGCGCCGGCCGGTTCGGCTTCATCGTCCACGGCCTCTGGCCCGAAGGACGCAGCACTTGGCCGCAATGGTGCCCGAGCCAGCAGCGCCTCACCTCCCGCGATCTGGCGCCGAACTTGTGCATGACGCCCTCCACAGCGCTTCTGGCTCACGAGTGGGCCAAGCATGGCGCCTGCATGGTGAAGAGCCCGCAAGCCTACTTCCGCGTGACGCGCATCCTGTGGAACAGTCTACGCTGGCCGGATTACGACCGGCTCGGTCGCCGGGACGAGCTCACCGCCGGCGATATCCGAGCTGCTTTCACCGCGGCGAATCGCGGCTGGCACCCGGATCACGTTGGCTTAGTCGTCAACGAGCGGGGTTGGTTGAAGGAAATGCGGTTGTGTTATGGCAAGGACTTCAGGCCGGCCGCCTGCGACCGTCGCCGCTTTGGCCCGGACGACGCCACTCCAGTGAAGATCTGGCGCGGCCTCTAACGCCGGGCGAGGAAGAAATCGCGCAGTAGCGTCGCCGCCGCCGTCTCGCCGATCCCGGTGTAGACTTCGGGCCGATGCAGGCATTGCGGCTGATCGAACACGCGCGCGCCATGTTCGACCGCGCCGCCCTTCGGATCGGCTGCCCCGTAGTAGAGCCGAGCGATTCGCGCGTGGACGATCGCTCCGGCGCACATCGCGCAAGGCTCCAGCGTCACCCATAGCTCGCATTGATCGAGCCGTTCGTTTCCGAGCGCCGCGGCAGCCCGGCGTAGCGCGAGAATTTCGGCGTGAGCCGTCGGGTCGGCCAACTCGCGCGGGCTGTTGTGCGCCTCGGCGATGATCCGGCCCTGCTTGACGACGACCGCGCCCACCGGCACCTCTCCGAAGCGCCCCGCCGCTTTCGCCAGTTCGAGGGCCCGAGCCATGGGTGGCGGAAGAGGCCAGCGGGTCATGTTGGTCCGCTAAAGCGCATGATCGGTTGACGCAAGGCAGGGTCCCCGCTATGCGCGCCGCTTTCCGGGACAACCTCCCAGACACCCAATTTCGAGAGACGAACCATGTCGCGCATCTGCGAACTGACCGGCAAGGGCCGCCAGATCGGCCACAACGTGAGCCACGCCAACAACAAGACCAAGCGGGTCTTCCTGCCGAACCTGCAGAACGTGACGCTGCTTTCCGAGAAGCTGGATCGCAGCTTCAAGTTCCGCGTGTCGACGCATGGCTTGCGCTCGGTCGAGCACAACGGTGGGCTAGACAACTGGCTGCTCAAGACTTCGGACGAGAAGCTCAGCCCGACCGCCCGCAAGGTGAAGCGTGAGCTGAAGAAGGCGAGCGCGGCCGCCTAAACGGCGACATCTCAGCGAATCAGAAAAGCGCGTGGGCTCGTCCCGCGCGCTTTTTCATTTGGCGGGCCAGCGTAGCTTGAGCAGAAGCGTGCGCTGGAAAGCGGATTGATTGTCGTCCGAGATCAGCCAAACGATCGCGCCGCCATCTGCTTCGGCTTCGATAGCGATCCCCTCGTAGTTGTCGCTCGGCAGGGGCTCGGCAATCTCAGCCACCACCTGTCCTCGCCAGGTCTGATCCGCGCTGATCTCAGTGGGATCGGCCAGGATCAGCCGATTTCCGAATCGCGGCGGCAGGCCCCATTCCACCGCACGGGTCAGAATCAGAACCCGGCCATCCGGTAACTGCGCCACGTCAACCGGGCGATAGCCGCGCGGATGCGCGAAGCGGAAGCGCAGTGGCTCGGCCCCTTCCACCGGATCGCCAGGGAAGAGCAGTGCTTCGGTTTCTGTCCGGCCGAACAGCATGCGACCCTCGGCAATGACGATGAACCGCCCGTCCGCCAGCCGGACCATGGCTTCCGGACCTGCGTTGTCCGACCAATCGGCCATCGCTTGTGGTGCGACCCGGCGGGTCCCGCTGCCATCTGGCTCCTGTCGCTCGATCGCGTTGGCAAATTCGTAAGCGACCCACAGCCGGCCGCTTTCCGGGTGCCGGGTCAGCGCTTCGATGTCGCTCATTCGTTTGTCGTCGTCCTCGCCGTAGAGGCCCATTTCAACGATGCCGCCTTCGGATCCGGGTGGCGCGAAACGCAGGCGGCGCCCCCGGTCGCTTACGGCGAGGAGCGTGCCGTCCCCCAAGGAGACGAGTCCGGAATAGCCATGAAAGTGGCTGCTCGAGCTGCGCAGCTCCCATGCACCGAGAAGCTGTAAGGCGCCGACATTACCCGGTTCGACGTCGATTGGGATGATCTCGATCGATGCGGGTTCGTCAGGCAACGGCGCGGCCGAGCGCCACCAGGTTCCCGGCGCAAGGCCGATGGCTACGATGAGAAGAAGAACCAGCCGCCGCATGTGCCCGCGGCGCCTCGCAGCGGCTTGTCCGGTGGTCAACCCGCAGCGATGGCGCTCAGGGCATCGGTCCGGTGAACAGCAGCGGATCGAGCCGCAGGCCGCGCCACATCAGGCCCCAGTGCATGTGCGGCCCCGTGGCTCGGCCGGTGGCGCCGATGCGGCCGATTGTCTGCCCCTGCTTCACCGCCTCCCCTTCACGCACCAGCAGTTCCGAAGAGTGCAGGAACGCGCTGTTGAGACCCATGCCGTGATCGATGATCAGCAGGTAGCCTTCGAGTGTGAACGGTGTCTCGGCCGCGAGCACGACCACACCGTCCGCCGGCGCGACATAGGGCGTGCCGGTAGGCTGGGCGACGTCGATGCCGGAATGGTAGCTTCCGGGCTCGCCGCGATAGACGCGCTGAGAGCCAAACCGCCCCGAAATGCGACCGGTGACCGGCCAGATGAAATCCTGCCGCCAGCCGGAACTGCCGGTGTCGATTTCCCGTGCCGCCCCGATCCGCTCGAGCTCCGGGCGGCGGCGCGCGGTAAACTCCGCGCTCGGCACGTTGGCCGTGGGCGAAGCATTGATGTTTTCGATATTCCAAGCGCGCGGCGAGATGGTGAGCGGGCTTTCGATCCGGGTTCCATCGGCAAGGGTGGCGGACAGCACGGTCTGTGGCCCGGCATCGCGATCGAACGCGGCGAAGAAGCGGCCATCGGCAGCGAACGACAACGCCTGTTCCCCGAGCTGCGCCGATACCGTTCCGACCGGAACTTGCCCACGGATCCAACCGCCTTGAGTGAGTTCGCCTTGAAAAAGGAATGTAGTGGGCCCTGCCGGCCGGGGTTCGGGCGGGGGCGCAGGAGCTTGGACCGGTTGCACCACCGCCGGCGGCTCCGGGGCGACGGGCGTGGCGGCAGGCGGAACGCATCCGCCGGCGAACCCGGCCGCAGCAAGAGCCCAGCCGCGTTTCACGCTTGGCCGAGGGCCCGGCGGGTAGAGATTTCGGCGCTAGCGTAAGCTTCCTGACGGTCGACGCTCCAGTAGCGCAGTTCTTCCAGCGGGATCGGCGCACCGCTCACCGCGCATGGTACGAAACGGCCGGGCCGGATCACCCGGAAACCATTGGGACCGTAGATCAGCGTGGCAGCGTTCTCGCCAGAAGACATCAGCATGGCCATCGCCTTACCAACCCGCTGGCATCAAAGCAATTTGGGCTGTGTAGCGCTCGGCGAACCGGCTTTCGGGCGCGCTGAACGACCTGCCGTCCCGGGCGCGACATCGAGCGTACCATCGCGAAACTTCAGCATCAGCGCCGGCTCCTTACGGGCGGCAGTGCTGCTCGTGACCGCGCGCCCTCCAGCGTCCAGCACCATTGCATAGCCGCGCTGCAGCGGCCGTTCCGGATGAAGCTGCTCGGCGAGCCGTGCGATCGCGGCGAGCCGCTCGCGGCGTTCCTGCAAAGCCCGGGTAAGCAACGCCGGCTGCAACCGGGTGGTAATCAATTCCCTTTGCGCCGCCTGTAGACGGGCGCGCAACAACGGTGCCGACAGAGCCGCCGCGTCGGCCTGAAGACGATCCCGCGCCCGGCCTGCTCGATCCGCCAAGCCGCGGCGCAACCGCTCGCCGAGCTCGTCGAGCTTCTGGGCGGCCGATGCCGCCAAAGCCTCGGGCTTCGGCATCCGGGCCACGCGCGCTTCCAGCCGCTCGCGCCCCAGCTGAACGGGCCGCAACGCGCACTTGCGCTGCCGCAGTCCCAACTCGTCGAGCGCATTGGCAAGATCGCGAAGCACGGGCACCGCCATCTCGGCCGCCGCCGTTGGGGTTGGCGCACGTCGGTCCGCTGCGTAGTCCGCCAGCGTCGTATCGGTTTCGTGGCCAACCGCGCTGACGGTCGGAATGGTGGAGTTGGCGATAGCCCGCACCACGATTTCCTCGTTGAAACTCCACAGGTCCTCGATCGAGCCGCCACCGCGCGCGACGATCAGCAGGTCGGGCCGAGGCACTGGGCCAGTGCCGTCCAACCGGCTGAAACCGTCGATGGCCTGGGCAATCTGCTGCTCCGCCCCGCGCCCTTGGACCAGCACCGGCCAGACCAGCACCCGCACCGGAAATCGATCTTCGAGCCGGTGCAGGATGTCGCGAATGACCGCGCCGGTGGGCGAGGTGACGACGCCGATCACGCGCGGCAGGTAGGGCAGCGCGCGCTTGCGTTCGCTAGCGAATAGACCTTCGGCCTCCAACCGCCGCCGGGTCTTCTCAAGCAGCGCGAGAAGCGCGCCTTCGCCGGCGATCTCCATCGATTCGATGACGATCTGGTATTTCGAGCGGCCGGGGTAAGTCGTCAGCTTGCCGCTGGCGACGACTTCGAGCCCATCTTCCGGCACGAAGGCGAGACGCTGCGCACCGGTGCGCCACATCACCCCGTCGATCACCGCGCCTTCATCCTTCAGGCAGCAGTATAGGTGTCCTGAAGCGGCGCGCTTCACGCCCGACAGTTCCCCGCGCAGGCGCACGAAACCGAACCGGTCCTCGACCGTCCGCTTCAGCAGGCTGGAAATCTCGCTGATCGTCAACGGAGCAGCGTTGTCCCCTGCCTGCCCCTTGGCTACCAGCCCCGCGGCAGGCGCTTCGTCGTCATCAAAGGAAAGGCCGGGCATGAATATCCTGTTGGTGGGATCGGGGGGACGCGAACATGCGCTGGCATGGAAGCTGGCGCAATCCCGGCTGATCACTGCCGCAGGTGGCACGCTCTACGCCTCGCCCGGAAATCCCGGCATTGCCGAGCATGCGGAGTTGGTCCAGCTGGACCTGTCCAACCACGACGGCGTAGCCGCGTTCTGCAGCGACAAGCGCGTCGGCTTGGTCGTGATCGGGCCGGAGGCTCCTCTGGTGGACGGGCTGTCTGACTCGCTGCGCTCTGCCGGATTTGCTGTGTTCGGTCCCTCGCGCGCCGCCGCGCAGCTCGAGGGCAGCAAGGGCTTCACCAAAGATCTTTGCGAACGGGCGGGTATCCCAACTGCGGGCTATGTTCGCACCCTCTCGCTTGACGAAGCGCTCACCGCACTTGACCGCTTCACTCCGCCCTACGTCCTGAAGGCCGACGGGCTTGCCGCCGGCAAGGGGGTAGTTATCGCGCAGGACCGGGCCGAAGCGGAAGGCGCGCTCGCCGATATGTTTGGCGGCGCGTTCGGCTCGGCGGGCGCGGAAGTGGTGATCGAGGAGTTCATGGAAGGCGAGGAAGTCAGCTTCTTCGCCCTGACCGATGGAGCGATGATCGTGCCGTTCGGCAGCGCCCAGGACCACAAGCGGCTCGGGGATGGCGACACCGGCCCGAACACCGGCGGTATGGGCGCCTACAGCCCCGCCCGCGTACTCACGCCGGACTTGCGGAATGAAGTGATGCGGCGGATCATTGCCCCGACCGTGAAGACGCTTGCGGAGGAAGGAACGCCCTACTCCGGGGTGCTCTACGCGGGACTGATGCTGACTGCCGAAGGGCCCAAGCTGGTCGAGTACAACTGCCGCTTCGGCGATCCAGAGTGCCAGGTCCTGATGATGCGGTTGGAGAGCGATCTCGGCGAATACCTGCTCGCCTGCGCCGATTGCAGCCTCGGCTCCTTGGAACGGCCCCGGTTCTCGTCGGACCGCGCACTGACAGTGGTCATGGCTGCCAAGGGCTACCCAGGCACCCCCGAGAAAGGCGGGACGATCAGCGGCATCGAGGCGGCCGAAGCCGACGGCGCTCGCGTGTTCCAGGCCGGCACCGCGCGTGACGGCAACCACCTGGTGGCGAGCGGCGGCCGGGTGCTCAACGTCACAGCCAAGGGCAGCACCGTCGCCGAAGCGCAACGCAACGCCTATCGCGCCGTGGACGCGCTCGACTTTCCAAGCGGCTTCTGTCGCCGGGACATCGGCTGGCGCGAAGTGGAGCGGGAGGCTGCCGCCGGCTGACCGGGAGCAGCCCACCATCTAATTAGCTCGCTTGCGGAAGACCGCAGTCGGCATCACCGCCGCAGTTGGCCATGGTGTGCACATAGCGGACCTTGCCGTCCTCGATCCGCAGCGTGACGCTGCCCGCACGGCGCTGTTCGCCCAAGCGGAGCTGGACGTTCACCGCGCCGAGCACCTCGTCCACCGTGAACTGACGATCGGCGGCAGCCAGGTTGCCCGGGAGGCCAGTCTCGCAGCTCGCGACTTGCGTGCCGCCGTCGATGCGGACGCACGACGCGGCCCATGGCACCTGCACGCTGCTGTCGCCGAGGCGGTCAAGGTAGGCGTTAGCCACGGCAAGCAACTCGTCGCGGGAATCGCGCTGTCCCTCGGGAATCGGCGCCCAGTCTTCCGCTCGGGCGTGCTGCGCGGTAGCCGCGGCGTCAAACTGCCAGTCGCCCCGCTTGGTGACGATGTTGCTGATCGGGCTGACCCCGAAGAAACCGTTCGTGAGGACGGTGGAGAGCACCATCGGCTCCGCCTCGTCCAAGATCACGCTTTCGACCATCACCTTGCACGATGTCGTGTCGAGCAGGGCGCGGTGCCAATCGACCTGCCGCGGCTTATCGAGGAACTCGCCCATGAAGCCGATTTCGAGGTTGGCCTGGAAATCGACCCATTCGCCCAGCTGCAGCTCGAAACCGCTGCCCTTCTCGACCGCCGAGACCCAATCGCCGGCGATGCCTTCGAGTAGCTCACGGTTGCAACTTCCCTGCGCGGCGGCAGGCGTTGCAACTGCGACACCGGCCAACGCCATGGCAGTGAAAACGAATTGCTTCATCACGTTCAAATTCCCTCTCGAATCAATCTCTTGTATCAGCCTACCCGGCTTTCCACCAAGGCCTTGAGGTCGGCTTCGGGCCGCGCCCCATAGTGGCTGATCACTTCGGCGGCGGCGACCGCGCCGATGCGCAGGCAGGTTTCGAGATCCCGCTCGCGGGCATAGCCGAACAGGAAACCCGCCGCGAACAGATCGCCGGCCCCCGTGGTGTCGATGACTTGCTCGACCGGCTCGGCAGGGACTTCCGCGCGCTCTCCGCCCGAAAGCGCAACCGCGCCCTTCTCGCTGCGGGTAACCACCAGCACCGGCACCTGCGGCGCGAACTGCGCAATTCCCGCTTCGAAATCGTCGCTCCCGGTCAATGCCGCCAGTTCGGCTTCGTTGGCAAAGAGGATGTCAATCATCCCTTCAGCCAACAGCGCGCGGAAGTCGTCGCCATGGCGGGCGATGACGAAGGCATCGGACAGAGTAAGCGCGACCTTGCGCCCCGCGTCGCGCGCGGTCGCAATCGCTCGCCGCATGGCTGCGCGCGGCTCTTCCGGATCCCATAAATAGCCTTCCAGATAGAGGATGCTCGCGCCGCCGATCGCCTCTTCGTCGAGCGCGCTGGCTGGCAGAAACTGCGAAGCGCCGAGGAAAGTATGCATCGTTCGCTGCCCGTCAGGCGTTACGAAAATCAGGCAGCGGGCGGTGGACGGCTCACCCTGGCGCGGCGGCGTATCGAAATCGATGCCCACCGCCCGGATGTCGTGCGCGAAGACCGCGCCGAGCTGA
>JAJUJV010000096.1 GCA_029265155.1 Altererythrobacter sp.
GCCGAAGAACCCGAACCCGGCCCGCCGCCGTCGCTTCCCTCACTTGGAGATGACCGCGAAATCGATTTCGAGGCAGACGGAATCGAGTACGACGCCGATGCTGATATCGTCAGCGCTACCGGCAATGTGATCCTCCGCTCCGGCGACCAATCCGTCCGGGCCAATGCGGTTAGCTGGAACCGGACGAGCGGGCAGATTATTGCCACCGGGGATGTCCGCTTCGTCGATGAAGACGGGAACCAGCTCTTCACCGACAGCCTTGAGCTGACCGACGAGCTAAAGGCCGGGGCGATGACGAACCTGTTGCTCGCCTTCCGGGCCGGCGGCCGTCTCGCGGCGGTGGAAGGGCGCCGCAACGCGGATGGAGACATCGAACTCGAACGCGCGGCTTACTCGGCCTGCGCGGTTGTCACCGAAGACGGCTGTCCGAAGAACCCCAGCTGGCGAGTGACCGCACGCCGGGTCTTGTACGACAACGAAACCAAGCGCGTTCGCTTCGACGGCGCTTTCCTGGAGCTGTTCGGGCAGCGGGTTCTGCCCCTCCCGGGTTTGGCGCTGCGGGCCGATGGAGCCGCGACGTCCGGTTTCCTGGTTCCGGACCTGGGCCTCACCGCCTCCAACGGCGTCGAAGTGTCCGGCAGCTACTATGCGCGGCTAGCCGAAAACCGCGACCTGCTGCTGACGGCCTATCTGTACACCGAAACGCTGCCGATGGCGTCCGCGCAATATCGGGCGCTGATCGAGCGCGGCGCCTATCAGGTCACCGGCTACCTCACTTACGGTTCGCGTGTTCCGCTCAACTCGGCCGAGCCGGTGACCGAAAAGGACCTGCGCGGCTATCTTTTCGCCAATGGCCGCTTCCAGCTTGATCCGAACTGGAGCGTGACCGGATCGCTCCGCTACGCTTCGGACCGCACGTTCCTGCGCCGCTACGACATCAGCCGCGACGATCGGTTGCGCTCAACGGTCGACCTCGAGCGGATCGACGAAGACAGCTACTTCTCGATCGCCGGTTGGGTGACGCAGGCCACCCTGGTGCCGACGCCGCAGGGACTGGTGCCGATCGCGCTGCCGGTGATCGACTACCGCCGCCGTATCGATGATCCGGTGCTTGGCGGACAGATAGAACTGCAAGCCAATTCGTTGGCGATCACCCGCACGTCAGGACAGGACACGCAGCGCGCCTTCGCCCGGGCCGAGTGGAACCTGCGGCGGATCACCCCCCTCGGCCAGGAAGTCACCGTGACCGCGCTGCTGCGCGGCGACGTCTATCATTCGAATGACAACCATCTGACGGTGACGCCGTCCTACCGCGGCGAATCGGGATGGCAGGCGCGCGGAGTGGCGATCGGCGCAGTCGACGTCAAATGGCCGTTCATCGGCAGCTTCTTCGGTGCCTCCCAGGTCTTCACACCTCGGGTTCAATTCGTCGCCAGCCCGCCGATCCGCAACCTGGCGATCCCCAACGAAGATGCGCGGTCCATCGACCTGGAAGACAGCAACCTTTTCGCCCTCAACCGCTTCGCCGGCTACGACCGTGTCGAAGACGGCGCGCGTGTCACGTACGGCGCCGATTGGCAGCTCGATTGGCCCGGCTGGCGCGTGAAGGCGACCATTGGCCAATCCTACCGGCTGACTGACGAGCCGGCCTTGTTCCCGCAAGGTACCGGCCTCACCTCCGAGTTCTCGGACTGGGTCGGCCGCACTGAAGTGCGCTTCCGCGACTTCATCCGCTTCACTCACCGCTACCGCGTCGACAAGGACAGTTTCGCCGTCCGTAGGAACGAAATCGACGCGGCGATCGGCAGCGACGAGACTTATGCCGAGATCGGTTACCTGCGGCTCAACCGCGACATCGACGCGGAGTTCGAGGATCTCCAGGACCGCGAGGAACTGCGCGCTGCCGGCCGCGTCGCTTTTGCCCGGTACTGGTCCGTTTTCGGCTCGGCGGTGGTCAATCTCACCAATCGCGAGGAAGACCCCACCTTCACATCGGACGGCTTCAAGCCGCTGCGGACCCGTCTCGGTATTGCCTACGCCGACGATTGCCTCGAGTTCGGCTTCACTTGGCGGCGCGACTACGTCCAGTTGGCCGACGCTCAGGATGGCGACAGCTTTCGCGTCTATTTCACCCTGCGAAACTTGGGCTTCCGCTGACGGCGTTGGCAGGTCCACGCAAACGCGCTATCCGGCACCACTCAGCCAAGGTTAAGCCGTTTGCGAGCATCCGGCGGACCCAGAAGGACGCGACGGGTGTCCGGGCGACAGGGATTTGCGAGTGACAGCGTTGACCAAGACATTCAAGCGGATCGGCTGCGGCGTCGCACTGGCCGCTCTTTTCGCTGCGGCCGCCCACGGGCAGGATGAAGCCAGCTCCGCCGACGCATTCAATATCCCCGAAGACATCTCCATTCTTGGGCCGAGCGATCCCAATCTCCGCCAAGCGACGGCTACCGTCAACGGGACCATCATCACTGGTACCGACGTGGATCACCGGGTTGCATTGATCGTCGCCGCTAACGAAGCCACTCCGTCCGAAGAAGAGCTGCAGCGCCTGCGCCTGCAGGTGTTCCGCAACCTGATCGACGAAACCCTGCAGATCCAGGAAGCACGGGCGCAGGAGCTGACGGTCACTCCGGAAGAAGTGAACGAGACATATTCCCGCCTGGCGACCGAGCGCTTCAACCGCACGCCAGCGGAACTCGACACGCACCTGACCTCGATCGGCTCCTCGGCGGCGTCGCTGAAGCGGCAGATCGAAGGCGAGATGGCTTGGGACCGGCTGCTGCGCCGCAACGTCGCGCCGTTCGTCCAGGTTTCCGCCGGCGAAGTGAACGAGACGTGGGAGCGGATCCAGCAGTCGCGCGGCACCGAGGAATACCGTCTCGGTGAAATCTATCTCTCGGCCACGCCGACGACGCGGGAGTCGGTGGCGGAGAACGCCCGCCGCATCGTCGATCAACTCCGCCAGGGCGGTAGTTTCGTTGCCTATGCTCGGCAATTCTCCGAAGCGTCGACTGCGGCGGTTGGCGGCGACCTCGGTTGGATCCGGCTCGAGCAGTTGCAGAACCCGCAGCTTGAGGAAGTGGCCCGCTCGTTGAGCCCTGGCCAACTCGCAGGGCCGATCGAAATCCCCGGCGGCTTCTCGATCCTCTATCTGATCGACAAGCGCCAGGTAGGCGTCGCCGACCCGCGCGACGCGATCGTCAGCCTGCTGCAGATCGCGATCGATTTCCCGCAGGGCACTTCCGAAGAGGATGCCCGCCAGCGCATCGCTAGCTTCCAGCAGTCGGTTTCGCAGCTGCGCGGCTGCGGTGAGGCGCAGACCTCGGCTGCCAGCTTTGGGGCCCAGATCGTTGGCAACGACATTGCCGTGCGTGCCCTGCCGGAAGCGCTGCAAAACACGATTCTGCAGCTCAACATCGGCCAGTCCACTCCGCCTTTCGGTTCGCTGGAAGAGGGCGTACGCGTGCTGATGCTGTGCGGTCGTGATGATCCCGCGACGGAAGCCGCCGGTCCCGATCGCGAGACCATCCTCTCGCAGATGGAAGAGGACCGGATCAATAAGCGGGCCCAGCGCTACTTGCGCGACCTGCGCCGCGACGCGGTGATCGACTATAACTGACGCGCGTTCCGTACTGATCCCAGCGAGGGGCTGAGCGTGTCCGGCTCTATCGCAAAGCCGCTCGTGGTCTCACTGGGCGATCCGGCCGGGATCGGTCCGGAGCTGATTGTCGACGCGTGGGCTCGCCGGGAAGCCGAGCGCCTGCCGCCGTTCTTTGTTGCCGGCGGCGCTTCGGTACTGGTCGAAGCGGCGAAAACACGCGGGATCGAACTGGCTGTCACGTCGGTAGAAGACCCCACCGAGGCGGTGGCCGCATTCAACCAAGCTCTCCCGATCCTCGGTAAGGTTGACGGCGACTACCAACCCGGACAGCCGGACGACGACGGAGCAGGTCTTGCGCTCGGCTCGCTCGAAGCGGCGGCAGCCTACGTCGTAGAGGGGCGAGCAGCAGCCGTCGTTACTGCTCCGATCTCCAAGGATCAGCTCGCACGGGTAGGCTTCACTTTCCCCGGGCAAACCGAGTTCGTCGCAGCCGTCTGTGGCGCTCCATCGGACGATGCAGTGATGATGCTCGCCGGGCCGCGACTGCGGACGGTACCGATGACGGTGCATTGCGCCTTGTCGGAAGTTTCAGGGCGCCTCTCCACCGAACTTATCGTCCGCCGCAGCCGGATCGTGGCACGCGCGCTGCGCCAAGATTTCGGCATCGTTTCGCCGCACCTGGCGATCTGCGGCCTTAATCCCCACGCCGGCGAAAACGGCCGCATGGGCCGTGAGGAAATCGAGATTATAGCCCCAGCCGTCGCCGCGCTGCGCGAAGAAGGAATCGAGGTAAGCGGCCCCCATCCTGCCGACGCGCTGTTCGCGCCGCACGCGCGGGAAGGCTATGACGTGGCGATTGCCATGTACCACGATCAGGCGCTGATCCCGCTGAAGACGCTCGACTTCGATCAAGGCGTGAACGTGACACTCGGATTGCCTGTCGTGCGTACCTCCCCCGACCATGGGACGGCGTTCGGGATCGCCGGGACAGGTCAGGCAAGCGCCAGCGCCATGATCGCGGCCATCCGCATGGCAGGCCAGATGGCTTTACGTCGCGAAGGTGCTTCGACAGGCTCAACACCAGCGGAGTAAAAGAGCGTGGGGGCTACATCCACACCTCCTGAGCCTGCCAACGGACAGGACGGCACATCGCCTGCGATATCCCTTCCCCCCTTACGCGAAGTCATTGCCGCGCACGGGCTGAGCGCGTCCAAGGCGCTGGGGCAGAACTTTTTGCTGGACGAACAACTGCTCGGCCGGATCGCGCGCGTCCCGGGCGACTTGAGCGATCGGGCGGTGCTGGAAGTCGGCCCCGGGCCGGGAGGGCTGACCCGCGCGCTGCTGCGTGCCGGGGCGCGGGTCACCGCGATCGAGATGGACCGCCGCTGCCTGCCGGCTCTGGCCGAACTTGGCGACGCGTTTCCAGGTCGCCTCCGCGTCGTAGAAGGTGATGCGACACGACTCGACCATGACGAACTGATGGGCGAGCCGTTCGCCGTCGTCGCCAATCTGCCCTACAATGTCGGCACGATGCTGTTCACCCGCTGGCTGGGCGGCGACGCGTGGCCGCCGCGATGGACAAGCCTGACGCTGATGTTCCAGCTCGAAGTAGCTCAGCGCATCGTCGCGGCCCCGGGAAGCGACGCTTACGGCCGACTTGCAGTGCTGGCGCAATGGCGCTCGACCGCCAAGCTGGCGATGAAGGTGCATCGCAGCGCGTTTACGCCCCCGCCCAAAGTGATGAGCGCGGTCGTACATGTCGAATCGGGTGAGGCCCCCGCAGGCGTATCGGCCGCCCGGCTGGAACGAGTCACCGAGGCGGCGTTCGGGCAGCGGCGCAAGATGCTCCGGCAAAGCCTGAAAGCGTTGCCAGGAGCGCTCGAGGCTCTGGAGAAACTGGGCATCGATCCGCAGCGGCGGGCAGAGACGCTGAGCGTCACCGAGTTTGCGGCAGTGGCGCGCGAGCTGACGTGAGCGCTGTCATCCAGCTGTTCAGCAACCCACGTTCCGGTTCCTACAAGGCGGAGCGCCTCCACGCTCTCGCCCGCGCGTTCGAAAGCTTGGGGGCGACCGTCATCGAGAGCGAAAGCGGCCATACGCCGCCCGTCATCCGCGACGGGGTGACGCACGTGTGCGTGGCAGCTGGTGACGGCACGGTCCGCCACGTCGCCGGCGCGGTGGCGCGCGCGGGACACCCGGTCGCATTCAGCATCTTTCCCGCCGGCACGGTCAACCTGCTGGCGATGGAGGCGGCCTACCCGACCGACCCGATGCAATTCGCGCAGCGCGTCTTGGCTAGCGAGCCACGCCGCAAGCACTATCCTGCCACGCTCGGCGACGGCTACTTCTTCGCTTGTGCTGGGGTCGGGCCGGATAGCCTGACGGTGGCGAACGTGTCGCTCGGCCTCAAGCGCAGGATCGGCCGGCTAGCCTACGCGGCGGCCTTTCTCGGCCTGCTGTGGAAATGGCCACGACATCGCATTACTCTCACCTGTGACGAGCGCGTGCTCGACTGCGAGGCGTTCTACGTCGCCAAGGGGCGATATTACGCCGGCCGGTGGAGCTTCGCTCCGCAAGCGAGGCTCGATGAGCCGCTGCTGCACGTCGTCGCGCTGACATCCGCCGGGCGGCGCGATTATGTCCGCTTCGTGTGGGCATTGCTGCGCGGCCACGACCCAGCCGTCCTGCCCGATGTGACGGTGCTGAGCTGCACCCGGCTGAGGGCCACCTCAGACGCGGCGCTGCCGATCCAGGCGGACGGGGATGTGGTGGGCACTCTTCCCGTGGCGATAGCGATGTGCGAGACGCCGCTGGCCTTCTGTTAGGCCGCCGGCTTGACCTTGCGCCGCCAGGCGTGGAGCAGCGGCTCCGTATAGCCGTTCGGCTGCTCCAGCCCCCGAAATACGAGGTCTTGCGCGGCGAGGAAAGCCGGGTGCGTGCTCCAGGCGCCGGACATCGGCCGATAGGAAGGATCGCTCGCATTCTGCGCGTCCACCTTCTCAGCCATACGCTTCAGCGCGGCCATGACCTGCTCCTGGCTGACGACGCCGTGCAGCAGCCAATTGGCGATGTGCTGGCTGGAGATACGCAGCGTCGCGCGATCCTCCATCAAGCCAACGTCGTTGATGTCGGGCACTTTAGAGCAGCCGACGCCCTGATCGATCCAGCGCACGACATAGCCGAGCAATCCCTGGCAGTTGTTGTCGAGTTCCTCCGCAATTTCCTCCTCGCTCCAGTTCATGCCTTCGGCCAGCGGTAGCGCCAGCAGTTCGTCGAGGCCCGGCGCCTCCCCGATCAACGGCTGGAGCTCGAACACGTCGGTAGCGTGATAATGCAGCGCGTGGAGCACCGCTGCGGTCGGCGACGGCACCCAAGCCGTGTTCGCCCCCGCTTCGAGATGAGCGCCTTTCTCCTCCAGCATCGCGTGCATCCGGTCAGGGGCGGCCCACATCCCCTTGCCGATCTGCGCCTTGCCGGAAAGCCCGCAGGCAAGGCCGATAGCGACATTGCGCCTCTCGTATGCGGCGAGCCAGTCCGAGTTCTTCATCGCGCCTTTGCGGATCATCGGACCGGCGCGCATGGATGTGTGGATTTCGTCTCCAGTGCGGTCGAGGAACCCGGTGTTGATGAAGACGATCCGGTCTCGCACCGCGTGGATACAGGCGGCCAAGTTGGCGCTGGTGCGGCGCTCCTCGTCCATTACGCCCACCTTGATCGTATGCCGGTCGAGACCGAGCAGGTCCTCGACCGCGTCGAACAAGTCATTGGTGAACGCGCACTCGTCCGGCCCGTGCATCTTCGGCTTGACGATGTAGATCGAGCCGCAAGCACTGTTCGGGCGCGAAATCTTGCCTGTCGCGTCGAGCGCGCCGATGGCGCCGGTGACAACCGCATCGAGGATGCCTTCGGGGATCTCCGCATTGCCCGGCATCAGTACGGCTGGGCTGGTCATCAGGTGTCCCACGTTGCGCACGAACAGCAGGCTGCGGCTAGAGAGAACCCGCTCGACGCCATCCGGACAGGTCACCGAGATGTCTTCGGAAAGCTTGCGGGTTACCTCCTGGCCGCCCTTGTTGAACTTGGCCTCCAAATCACCGCGAATGACGCCGAGCCAATTGCGATAGCCGAGCAGCTTGTCCTCGGCATCGACGGCAGCGACCGAGTCTTCCAAGTCGACGATCGTGGTAATCGCCGCTTCGAGCCTCACGTCGGCTATTCCGGCTGGGTCATCGCGGCCGACTGGATGTTCGGGGTCGAACACCACCTCGATATGCAAGCCGTTATGGCAGAACATCAGGCCGTCCGCCGTCCGCCCGACGTAAGCGTCGGGCTCGCACAGCTCAATATCGTCGGGCCCGGTGATCTCGCTCCAGCTCCCATCGTGGAGCGGCAGCGCGATATCGAGAAAAGCGCGTGCGGCTTCGATCACCGCCGCGCCGCGTGCCGGATCGTAGCCCGGCGCCGTGGCAGCCGGTGCATGCGGAAGCGCGTCGGTGCCGTAGTAAGCATCATAAAGACTGCCCCAGCGGGCATTGACCGCGTTGAGCAGGAAACGGGCATTGAGCGCCGGCACCACGAGCTGTGGCCCCGCCATCGCCGCAATTTCGGGATCGACGTTGCGCGTGCCGATCTCGAACGGCTCCGGCTCCGGAACCAGATAACCGATCCCTTCCAGGAAGGCGCGATAAGCGGCCGCATCGTGCGGCTGCCCGCGCCGTTCGGCATGCCAGCGGTCGATCCTGGCCTGTAACTCGTCCCGTTTATCGAGAAGCTGCCGGTTCCGCGGCGCGAAATGAGTGACGAGATCGGCAAACCCGGCCCAGAACGCGTCGATATCGCGGCCTAACGTCGCGAGAATCTCGCTTTCGATGAACGCCGCCAGTTCTGCATCGACCTGCAGCCCGTTCTTCTCGACCCGTTCGCCAGCCATACCGCTCTCCTAACCCGACCTCCCCCTAAGCAAACGCGCTCAACAACGCGAGGGACAGTTTGACAGCGCGGGACGAGAAACTACGCTCGTTACGGATGAAACTGACCGCTGCCGAGCGAGACCTGATCGAGCCGCTCGATGCGGCGGAGATGCTGGCGCTGACCGAACGGTGGATCGCGATCAATAGCGGCACCGGCAATCTTCCCGGCCTGGCGCAGCAGGCCGAGGAACTTGCCGCCGCGTTCGCAGCACTCCC
>JAJUJV010000152.1 GCA_029265155.1 Altererythrobacter sp.
ATCCTCAAGGAACGAGGCGCGTGGCTCCTGTTCCTGCCGCCCTACTCGCCCGACCTCAACCCGATCGAAATGGCCTTCGCCAAGCTCAAGGCTCACCTGCGGCGCATCGGAGCCAGAACCATCGACGCCCTCTGGCGAGCACTCGGCAACATCTGCGACCGCTACTCCCCCGACGAATGCTGGAACTATCTCAAAGCAGCTGGATATGCGCCAGATTAAACGCACGATGCTCTAGAAGAGTGCCGGCGAACGGACGGGCGATCCGAACGCCGGGCCAGACCTACCGGTTCGTGGTCGGATGAACCCCGGCTTCTTGAGCTTCGATCCCCGCTTGGGCCTGGCCTTCGAGATCGCTGCCGACATCCTCGTCGCGCAAGGTGTCGAGGTGCATCAGGCGCTTGATCAGCGGGCTGATGACGACGACGCCAATCCCCACCGCCACGGCGATCCACCCGATCTGGCTATAGACGGCGAGGACGGTTTCCTTGGCGGCGCCTTCTCCCGAGGCTGCTTCGGAGCCGGTGGCAGCGGCAATCAAGCCTGCCACGAAGTTGCCGGTCGCCGACGCGAAAAACCACGTGCCCATGATCAGCGACGCCATGTGCGTAGGCGCCAGGCGATTCATCGCGCTGAGGCCGACGGGCGAGAGGCAGAGTTCGCCAGTGGTGTGAAGCAGATAGATCAGGAAGATGAAGATCACCGGCGTCATGTTTTGCAGGCCCACGGCCTGGGCGCCGAATACGAGAACAAGGAAGCCGGCTCCCAACTGCACCATCGCGAGCCCGAACTTGGCAGGAGCGGAAGGCTCCAGACCGCGGCGGCCGAGCCAAGTCCACAGGCCGGCGAACAACGGCGCTAGCGTAATGATGTAGATCGGGTTGATCGACTGGAAGATCGACGCCTCCACCCCCTGGCGATCGACGTAGCGGTCGGTGAACAGGTTCAGCGAGGATCCAGCCTGTTCGAACAGAGCCCAGAACAGGATCGAGCCCATGATCAGGAACATCGCCGCGAAGATGCGGTCGCGTTCGTGCGGCTCCAGCTTAGTGACGGCAGTCCAGATCACGTAGATCACCAGCAGCGCGCCGAACACGCCCAGGATGGAGCCGACCACGGCCTGGTTCTGCACCAGCCACCAGGTCACCGCGACGGCGCCGAGACCGACGAGGTAGAGGAACCATTCGAACTTGATGCCCATGAACGGCGCCGCCAGCTTTTCAGGCACGGCAGATTCACCTTTGCCCTCCAGCAGCGGCTTGAACACCGCGAAGACGATAAGGCCGAGCAGCATGCCGAGGCCGGCCGCTCCGAAACCATAAGCCCAGCCGTAGGTCTGCCCAAGGTAACCAGCGATGATCGTGCCGATCGCCGCGCCCGAATTGATACCCATGTAGAAGATCGTGTAGGCGCCGTCGCGGCGCACGTCCGTGCGGGGGTAGAGCTGGCCGACGATCACCGAAATGTTGGCCTTGAGGAAGCCCGAGCCGACGATGATGAAAGCAAGCGCGGCCCAGAACACGTTGATCATCGGGTTGGCTTGGCCAAGGCTCGGATCGCCTTCGAAGGCCATCAGGAAGTGCCCGCAGGTCAGCAGGGCCGCACCGAACAGCACGGCCTTGCGCTGGCCAAGATACCGGTCGGCGAGATAGCCGCCCACGACGGGAGCGATGTACACCAGCGCGGTGTAGGCCCCGTAGATGACCGAAGCGTCCTCGTCCGAAAACAGCCAGTGCTGCGTCAGATAGAAGATCAGCAGCGCCCGCATGCCATAGTAGGAGAATCGCTCCCACATTTCGGCGAAGAACAGGACGTAGAGCCCTTTGGGATGCCCGGCGAACTCGCGCTTTGAAGAGGCGACGATCGTTCCCCCCGCAACCAGCAGGATGAGCAGCAGCGCACAGGCCGTCGCGACAATGATTTCCTGAAAGTTCAAGCCGCTCTCCGCTGTCGGAAGCCGGATGCCCGGCCGGTCGCGCGCAAACTAGCGCCTGATTTTTCGCTGTGAAGCGGATTTTGGTTGCAGAGGAAACGGACGCACCTTGCCCGCAGCGCTGTATTATGGCACTGCATCACCTATGGCTGATACTCGCCCCGTATATTTGCGACTCCGCGACGAGATCGCTGCGGCGATCATCGACGGGCGGTATGCGGAAGGGGAGATGTTGCCATCTGTTCGCGCACTCGCAGCCGAACAGCGCGCCAATCCCCTGACCGTCGCCAAGGCATACCAGCAGTTCCAGGCCAGTGGACTGGTCCGCGTCCAGCGGGGCGTGGGGATCTTCGTGCGCGAAGGCGCTGCCGAACGGCTCCGCGCATCTGAGCGGGCTCTGTTCCTGCAGCAGGAGTGGCCCGAAATCCGAAGCAGAATGAGGCGGCTCGGTATCGAACTGGCCGATATTCTCGACGAAGCGTGATTTCATATCGACATTAACCAATATTTGTTTTTTGAACTAATTGCGCTGTGGCGGCCACTCTGCCAAATTGGCTAAGGGGTCGCGGCTGTCGTGCTCGGAGTCATCGAGACGGCATGGTGAAGCTGGCGGGGCCGAGCGGCACGCCAGAGGGATACGAAAGTCGATGATCAGATCCGAACTCCTGCAGGCGCTGTCCGCCGAAAACCCCGACCTTCGGCCTGAAGAAGTCGAGCAAGTGGTCGACATCTTCTTCGACGAAATCGCATCGCGCTTGGCTGAAGGGGGGCGGGTCGAACTGCGCGGCTTCGGCACGTTTTCGACGCGCCTGCGCGACGCCCGCGTCGGCCGCAACCCGCGCACCGGTGATCCGGTCGACGTCCCCTCGAAGCGCGTCCCCTATTTCAAGCCGGGCAAGGAAATGCGCGAGCGGCTGAATACCGACTAGGACTGTCGGCCGCGACACCGCCTCAGGGCGCGCTACTCGCCGTCCATTCGCCCAACTTCCTGGAAATATGAAGGGCGCGGATCCTGAAGACCCGCGCCCTTGAGTTTGGCGTTCGGCGATCGATCAGAAGTTGCGCTTCACGGTCACCGCCCAGGTACGCGGCAGGCCCGGCACGCCCGTCACCACGCCCAGCGCAGTCGTGACATCGGCCTTGGTCAGGAAGTGGAACTTGTCGAACACGTTCTGCACTTCGAGAGCGATGTTCCAGTCATCGTCGGCCGTGGTGAAGCCGATGCGCGCGTTGCCCAGGAAGTACCCTTCGATGCGGCCCCACTCGGTGTTGAAGCTCTCGTTGAAGACGTCGGACTGATAGGCGCCGTCGAACCGGAACATCAGACTGCCGACCGAGATCTCGTGATCGTACTGCACGCCGAAGCCGTAAGTCAGCTCGGGCGTGTAGGGCGTAACCGCGGTCAACGGCACACCTGAGGTGCCGACATCGGTATACTCGAAATCGATGTAGCTCATGCTGGCGTCCAGCGTGAGGCCATCGACCGGGTAGGCCGAAAGCTCGAGCTCGAAACCCTTGACCTCGGCCGTACCGACGTTGCGCGGCTGCTGGCAGGGTATCGACGGGCAGGCGGACAACTGCAGGATGATGTTGTCGTACTCGTTATAGAACGCCGCGCCGTTCAGGCGCAGACGCCGATCGAGGAGATCGGACTTGAAGCCGATTTCGTAAGTGGTGATCGTCTCGGGATCGAACGCGCGCAACTGATTGCACGGTGCCGGTGCCACATAGCCCGGCGCGTCGCATTCGCCTGCCGACGGCCCGAAGAACGGACGCGGGTTCACCCCGCCGCCTTTGAAGCCGGTCGACACGGACGCGTACATCAGGAATTCGTCGGAGAAACGATAATCGGCCGCCACGCGCCAGTCGAAGCGATCGCCTTCGAAGGCGTCCGAAATTCCGAACAAGCCGGTGAGCAGACAGTTCGGGCTGTTCCCGATGCTGGTCGGGCCACCGCCATCCGGATCGGCTCCATAGAGGTACTCGCAGATGGGCGGGGCGCCCGCGGGCGGTGCCAGAGCCCCTTGGAATGGCACCGTCCCATCGGGATTGGACCGGAAGTACGTATAGACCTTCTTGTCCTTCGTGTAGCGGACGCCGCCGGTAAGGCTCAGTGCGTCGGTGGGCCGAACGGTTGCGGTCCCGAACAGGGCCTTGGTCGTACTCGGCGTGGTGTCCGGCCCATGGATAAAGTCGAGCGAAGTGGGAGATAGATGGCGGCGCGCTGGCGACCATCCGCAACGACATCTGAGCGGAACGGGTTGCCCTGTCTGCGGTTGAATTGGCATGGCTCATCAACCTACACCTGCCGAAATCCGGTCCTTCGCCATCAGGCACGGTGTGACCGACGAGCAGGCCAAGCGCATGCTCACCGACCACGGTCCGAACGAAGATGGCTGGGACGAGACTGCCCGAAGCTTGCTGCACTTCCTCAAGGCGCCTTCCTAACGACGTCAGCTGCGAAGTCGCGGCGAGGAGGCGAGGCGAGGCTGCCCGGCTCGATCTTATGCCAGTGTGGCTCACGCCCGAGCGCGGCGAAATAGTTCGACGTGAAGGTCATCGGATCGGGCTCGGCGCCGACTAGCGTCGGACCATAGAGCGGCTCCGGGTTATAACCGAGCAGAGCAAGCAGCGTCGGGAACACGCGGAAATGGCTCGTGGCGTTGCGGTGATGCGCTACCCCTTCCTCCCAGGGCAGGACGCCCGCATCGGCGGCGGCGATCACCACCAGCGGCACCGCGCCTTCCTCCGGCCGAGCATCGTCCATGCAGTGCGTCGACTTCCCGGTGCGCCCGTCCTCGTGCAGGTCTTGCCCGTGATCGGCGGTATAGATCAGCACCGCACCGGTGCCGGGCATGTACGGTAACAGCCGGTCGAAGAAGCCGCCGGTATTCCAGGCGATCGTGTTGCGATAGGCGTTGCGATAGAGCCGCCATTCGCCAGCGGTTCCGGCGTGGCCGCCCACGTCGGCGGCGATGTCGATGATCGAGGCCATCCGCCCGCGCGGCGGCAGCGGGGTGTACCGCGCAGCGTCTTCGGGGAACTTGTCCGCTACCGGGAAATGGGCCCCGACCTTGTTGATCAGGATGAACTCGCGCACCCCATTGCCGAGCCGTTCGGCCAGCAGCGCGGCGAGCCTG
>JAJUJV010000117.1 GCA_029265155.1 Altererythrobacter sp.
CGCGCCTCGATGGCTTCGCCGCCGATGACGGTGATGGTGTTGCCGATCTTCTCGTATTCCACAGGCGTTGCCGTGCCGGTGACCACGATCAGCACGTGTTCGCTGTCGTCGCCATCCTGCATGTCTGCAGGTTGAGCGACTGGCGCTTGGGCCAGAGCCGGCGGGGAGACCGCCAGCATAAGCGTGGCCATGGCCGTGGTTGCTCCCCAGCCCGCTCGGCGTCCGATAGTTTGCCCCGTCCTGAACTTCTGCAACGTCATTCCCTGTTTCCATCCGTTGTCACGCTACCGGCATGCGCAGGCGCCGGCGGCTCTCGTCCCCAGTGGGGGCTATGACAAGGCGATGAAGAGGCGGGGAGTTATTTACGGTAATCGCGACGTTACCGGGACGTTACATCCAGCCCTTCCGTCTATCCCGTAGCAATGGCTTGGATCGCCAGGCATGAAGAGTTCATGCGCGGTTGGCCTCTTCTCGCTGCCTTCGCAGTCCTCAGCGCCGCGTGCTCGCCGCACCATGACCGCGGGATGAGGGCGCATGAGCTCAGCCTCGCCGTTTCTCCGGATGGAGCGTTCGTCGCATGGCATGGCGGCCCTCGGGGGCGCTCTTCGATTTACTTGCAGCGGCTTGATGCACGAGGACAACTACGCGGACCGCCGATCCAGATCAGCGACGGACCCGGCCTCGCTTTCGAGCCTGACTTGGTGTGGAGCGCCGACGGGCTTGTCGTCGCCTGGTACGAGCGCGAGCGCAAAACTGGCATGCTGACAGCCTGGCTCGCCGCCGTCGCGCCGGACGGCGAACGCCACTGGAGGGTATCGCTTAGCGGCGGAGGAAAGCAGGCACGCAATCCGGTCGTTCGCGTCCATGACGAGGCGCTTCACGTCGCTTGGATCGAACAGAATGGCCCGGAGAATGCGGAAGCAACGATCTGGTATCAAAGGTTCTCCGCTGCTGGTTTACCGCTTCAGCCGCCGATGCAAGTGGGGCAGGCAAGCCGCGAGACGTGGAACCTCAACGCCGCCGTGCACGACGGCGCGTTTGTCATTGCTTATGATGCCGTGATCGGCACGGCGGCGCCCGAGCTGCACATGATTGTGATCCGCAATCGGCTGGTGGAGCGTCGCCGGCTCAGTGAAGACGACGGCTACGCGTCGCTCTACCCGGATTTGCAGTTCAGCATGTTTGGGCGCGCAGCGTTGACCTGGTTCGACGAGCGCGACGGAAACCAGGAGGTCTATCTGCTCACCGGTGATGCCGACGCGCTTGGCAGCATCGGCACTGCAAACGCGCGCCGGATCAGCCACACGCCCGAAGACAGCATCGGCGCGTACCTAGCCTGGAACGGGGAGGTGATCGGCCTCGCCTGGAGCGACCGTGTCGGCGGCCAGCGCGACATTTTCACTCAGCAGTTCAGCGCCGAAGGCAGGCCTGTCACTCCGGTTTATCGCGTGGCCTCGTCATCCGAGCACGCCGGAGTGCCGGCCATCCGCGCCCGAGACGACGGGTTCCTGATTGCCTGGAACGACTACGTGCTGCGTGGCGACAGGGCGCACTTGGACGTGGCTTCCTCCCGCGCCCGTGTGGCGCAGGTCCCGGTCAGCCGCTGAACGCCGGGCGCATTGCAATCGCCTCGCGCCGATCTCGCCAGCGCCAAACCAGGAGGAGCAGGAAGAAGAGTCCGGCAGGCCACAGCAAGCCGCCCGAGGTCAGCACCGGCATCGCCTGCTCGGCGGGCGCCGGCGGCAGGCTCATAGTGCGCTGCTCTTCGGTCATTACCTGGCCGGTCAGCCGATTGGGGGCGGGCGGCGTGTCCCGTTCGCTGGCACCCGATGGCGGAGCTGGCATCTGGCTCGTTTGCGCCGCTGCCGCGCGACCGGCCGGTGCGGCGGATTGTGCGTTCGCGGTCGTGGCAGCCGGCGTAGCAGTTTGCGGCAGGTGCTCGAGAATACGCAAACCTTCTGCACGTTCTACTGCGGCGCGCGCATCGTTGCGCTGCGCGAAAGCCTCGAGTTCGGATGCTGCGGCTTCGATCGTCCGTCCCATCGCCTGTTCGAACGCAGCCTTGGCCTGCTCGATCGTCGGCGCCGGGACACCGGTGCGCTCGGCCTCTTCGATCACATAGCGCAGCAGCCGCCCGTTGCCGCAGGAGACGTCAGTGCAGTTGACCCCGTGCCGGGTCACGTTGTCGAGGTATTCGCGAACCAGGCGGGCCCGGGTTGCTTCGTCGGCCTTCCAGTAATCCTTGCGCACCGTCTCGATCATACGCGCCGTGATGTCCTGGAATGCAAACGGCGAGTTCGCCTCGAAGTATTCCTTCATACCGAGACCGGCTTTGTCCTCGACGTAAGTCTCGTAAGTCTGTTGCCACATCGCATCGTCGACTGCGTCCGTCGCGGTGGCGTCCCAGCCCCACAGGTACTCGACGAACTCGCGCATCGCGCCGGCGCCGGCATAGCCTTCCTGCTGCATTCCGCGGATCCAGTTCGGGTTGACGTAACGCGAGCGGAACTCGCGGCCGATGAACTGGTCGAGGCTCGCCATCGCCGGCTTCCCCGGATCGCGCGTATCGGTGATCATCAGCTCGGGCGTGGTGCCGTCGAGGCTGCGGATCGCCGAAGCGAGGCCGCCCATGTACATGTACATGTCGTCGTTATCGAGCGTGCCGTAGAGCATCGTCGAGTTGGAGTGGACGACGGCGTCGGTGCCCGACAGCGCGAGCCGGAACACGTCAGGCATCGGCTGTCCCCAATAGCCGTTGCCATAGCCGTGGCCCATCTTGCGGATGTATTCGTTGGCGAAGCCGTCCTCGCTGTCCCACGAGCCACTGGCCGCGACTATGCCGGAGGTGTTGAGGTTGAACTGCCCAGGCGGCTCGTCGAAGATGCGCACGCCGGCCATCTTGTCGGCGTCTTCCGCAGCGACCCCGCTCGAAATCAGCGCTTGCTTAATCTGCAGGTAGTGCTGACGGACCTGGTTGTCGGGCTCATCCAGCGCCTTCACCTTCTGGACCGCGGCGTCCATCAGCCTCGTGAGTTCGGCGAACAGCCCTTCGGAGGCCGAGGCGATGACGATGTCCACCCGCGGACGGCCGAGTTCTTCGCGCGGCACCACGTCGACGTCCACCAACGTACCGCGTGCATCCCACACCGGTTTTGTCCCGAGCAGATAGAAAATCTGCGATTCCAGGATGCCCTCGTGGCGCATCGTCTCGTCGCCCCAGATGACGAATGAGACCTTGGCCGGGTAGCGGCCATGGCGTTCGACGTGCTGGTCCAGCATCTCCTGTGCGAGTTGAGAGCCTATCTCCCAGGCCGCAGGCTTCGGGATCTTGGCCGGATCGATGCCGTAGAAGTTGGCGCCGGTCGGATAGGCATCAGGATTGCGGATCGGCTCGCCGCCCTTGCCGGCCGGGACGAACCGGCCGCCGAGTGCCTTCATTAGGCCATCGAGCTCGCGCGGGCCCGAGACTAGAATACGCTCCCGCATCTCGTCCTCAAAGACGGCGACGGCATCAGGAAGTGCGGACCGGTCGACAGCGGCGATCGCTCGCACGGTGCTCTCAACAGCGTCGGGCTCGGGAACACGGCCGAATGCGTGGAGGCCGAACGGAATGATCTGGCCTCGCAGCTCGATCAGGTAAGTCTCGACGCTGTGGAGTTGTTCGTCGGTCCATTCCGCATCGGGATCGAGGCCGAGGTCCTTCGCCACGCCGAGTTCGACGGCAGCGTCCCGTGCCTGGCGCCCGTACAGCGCTGCGAGTTGCGGGTTTTTTCCTTCGTTCTGGATATGGTCGTTGAGTAGGCCGCTGAGACGGGCCAAGTCCTCACTCAGCCCGCCTTCAACGAACGGCGGAACCATGTGATCGACCAGGGTTGCCATGCTGCGGCGGCGCGCAACCAGACCTTCACCGACCACGTCGACGTTGTAGATATAGGCGTTGGGCAGATCGGCGATCAGTGCATCTGATGCATCGTCAGGACCGAGACCGGCATCACGCCCGTCGAGCCATTCCAGCGTCCCGTGGGTGCCAACATGGACCACGGCATCAGCTTCGAAGCCGTCCCGCAGCCAGGCATAGGCGGCGACGTACTGGTGCTGCGGCGCGAGATCCTTCGCGTGATAGAGCTTTTCCAGGTCTTCGCCCCACGCGCGCGAGGGTTGCGGCATCAGAAGGACGTTTCCGTATTCCACGGCCGGGATGATCAGGTTCGCTTCGCCAGGACGGCGCTCAACCATCAGGTCGCTTTCGGCCGGATCGCCCCAGTCTTTGAGGATCTTGTCGCGCAGGCTCGGCTCGAGCGCATCCAGCCACTGCCGATAGTCGGAAACCGCCACGCGCTGCACACCGCCTTCGGCGATCAGCGCTTCAAGCTCGCCCGGAGCATGGCCGGCGATGTTGCGGCCCCTGGTAGTGATCTCAGCGAGCACTTCGTCTGCGCTGGGCGGTGCGCCGCCGACGTTGTAACCTTCAGCCGCCATCCGCTCGAGCACGTTGGCGAGCGTTTCGGCGACGTTGAGATAGCTCGCGCCGATGTTCGCCTTGCCCGGCGGATAGTTGTAGTAGATCAGGGCGACCTTCTTGTCGGCGTTCGCTTTGCGCGCGAGCTCGGCGTAGCGCAGCCCGCGGCTGACCGCGATCTCCACCCGCTCCCTAATGGGGCTGGTGATCACCGAAGAGAGGCCGGTGGCAGGATCGCGACGCTTCTCCTTCGTGCCCACAACCGTTGGGGCGATCGTGCCGGCAAGTTCGGGCGAGGCCAGGTTGAACGTGCCCTCGAAGGCGGACAGACCGCTGGTCGAACTGAGCCACTCCTCCTCGCTGCGGCCGTATAAGCTGACGAGGTTGAGCACCGGTATGCCGACCCGCTCCAGCACGTTGGCGGATTGCGCATCGTTGAACTGGAAGAACAGGCCCAGACCTACGTCCGCGCGCACGGTCTCCCCTGTGCCGAGCAAGTGCTCGAACGCGACGGCGCCGGGATAGCCGAACACGGGCACCGCTTCGGCTCCGCGGCGCTCGATCTCGGCAATGATCGCGTCGATCAGCGCCGTGTCGCCGGAATAATAGCTCGCCTTGAAGAACCCAATCGCAACGCGCGGTGCACCCTCGCGCAGCTTACCGTTAGCAGCGCGCCAAGCCTGAAACGTCTCCCAATCGGGGAAGACCCCGCCGCCTTCCCCATCGGGGTAGTAGTATCCGAAATCGAGCGAGAGCTGCGGTTCCGGCAGGTCTAAGCCGGCGATGCCCGCCCTCGTCAGGACGAGCGCCAGCAGCCCGCGCTGGTTCTGCGGTCCGCCGTGCGCGAAATATGCGCGTGCTCGTGGCTCCCAGGTCACACCCAAGTCAGCGTAGTGGTCCTCGCCCTGCAATCCTTCGCCGACGCCGAGAACCAGTCCGTCCGTGGTGACGGAAGCGAGCAGGTCGGCCGAATGCTCGGTGTTGAAGCGGTCGACCAGTTGCTGGTTCATCACGTCGAAAACCAGCACATCGCTGCCGAGCAGCGCTTCGGCGGGAACGTCCTCAAAGGTCGACTCCGTGAGGAACTGCACCTCGACGCGCTCGCGCAGTTCGGGCCGCTCTTCGAGCAGTTGCCGATAGGCCGACAGGAAACCAGGAATGTTATTGTCCGAGAAGACGAAGCCTAAACGCGCAGGAGCCGGGTCCTGCGCCCAGGCAGACGCCGGAACCAGCAGCAGGGCGAGGAGCGCCGCCTTAAGGAGCTTCAGCAGGAGCGACATCGCTATCCGGTGCAGACGCGGCCTCACCCGCCGGTTCTTCGTCGGGAACGTAGATGATCTGGCCATCGGCCAGGCGATAGGCCGATCCGAGCCGCTCGCCGTCGCCGGTGCCGGTTTCGCCCGAGACCTTGTAGGCGGTGATTGTCTCACCCTTCTTGACGATGATCTCGCGCATGCCGGAGGCGTCGGTCTTCACCATCGTCACCTCGCCTTCGCCGCTCATCAGGTCGCCCATGTTGTAGACGGTGAAGAGGGTGATCATCAGCCCGACGATGAACACGATCGACACGTCAAACAGGTTGGCGACGCCGGCCAATGGATCTTCCTCGGGCGGCTCTTCGGGTGCGGCGAGCTTGATGAAGCGTCCCATCAGCGCTCCTCCATCTCGGCGGCGACGACTTCGGCCAGATAACGTTGCTCGCGGATGGACTCACTGACCCAGCTGTTGCGCAGCGCCACCAGCCCATATGCCACCGTCCCGGTCGCCAGCCCGACAATCGTGCTGGTGAAGGCCACCACCATCTGCCCCGCCATGGCGCCCAGATTTCCGGCCGCCATCGCGGCCAGCGAACTGCCCATCGGGATCAGGGTACCGATCAGGCCGAGGCTGGGCCCGACCTTGACCAGCGCACGCGGCCCATCGAGGCCGTGTCGCAGCTTCTCTTCGTATTCAGCGACCACGTTTTCCAATCCGCCATGGTGTAGCGCCTGGTCGCTATCCAGTTGCTGAATGGAGCCGAGCATCGCTCCGAGCGATCCAGGCAGGCGCGCCCGCCGCTCCGCCGGGGTGTCGAGCACGCGACCTTCCTGCAGCCACTGCTTGAGGTCGAAGCCGCGACGATCGTTGCGCCGCCGTACTGCTTCAACGAGGTACGACGCAGCGTAAAACAGCGTCATGGCCACGCAGACCCACAGCAAGACGAAGACCGGCACGCGCAGCACCTGGCCCAGCGCAAATAGGCCGTGCTCCAGCAGTTCCCCGAAATTCATCGTCTGATCCATATCCCTCTCACCAGCCCCGCCAGCAGCGCGGCTCCCAC
>JAJUJV010000181.1 GCA_029265155.1 Altererythrobacter sp.
ATGCCGCCTTCCTGAAGCTCGTGAGTGACCGGCTCGAGCTCGATCAGTCCGCGCGTGACCGTCACGTCGAAGGGTTCGTCCCGGCCGGGCCGGAAGATCGACAGCTGAATGGCGCTGCCCGCTGGCCCGCGCATCTGCTTGACTGCCTCGTCGAGTTCCAACCCGTAGATCAACCTGCCTTCGATGTGCGTGATGTAGTCGCCGGCCTTGATGCCCGCCTTGTCGGCCGGGCTGCCCTTGAACGGCGAGACGACCTTCACCGCGCCGTCGTCCATCTGCACCGAGATGCCGAGTCCTTGGTAGTTGCCATCGATCATCGTCTCGAGCCGTTCGAGCGCAGCACCGTCCAGATAGGCCGAATGGGGATCGAGCGCGGCGAGCATGCCGTCGATCGCGCCGCGAATCAGCACTTCGTCCTCGACCGGCTCGACGTAGCTCGACTTGATCCGCTGGTACGTGGCGAAAAGCTTGGCGAACTCCGGGGAGGCGCTGCTTTCGACCTGGGCGAAAACCGCGGTCGTCGCCGGCAACAGCGCCACCGCCGTCAGCAGAGCGGCGGCCCGCGCGGAGCCCGACAGTTTCTGGGCAAGCTTCATGATCGTAATCCTCGGGATTTGCACCAACCTATCGCGCACCGGGGCTTAACGCCAGCTTAGGCGGTCGAACGGGCAACGCTATCCGACCAGGCGCAGCGGATTGACCGGTTCGCCCGAACGCCGCAGTTCTAGGGTGACCTCGGGCCGCGCCTGGGCTGCAATGCCCAAGGGTGCTCCAGCGACGAGTTCGTCACCTACCGAAACGTCGCTGCGGCCGAGGCCGGTAACGAGACTGGTCCATCCGCCGGCGTGCTCGATGATGACGATCTGCCCATAGCCGCGGTAAGGCCCGGCAAAAGCGACGCGGCCCGCGGCGGGAGCGACGACTTGCGCGCCCGGGCGCGGAGCAAGCGTCAGCCCGCGGCTGGAGCCCGACGGCAGCGGCGCACCGAAGCCGACGACGGTGCGGCCGACCACCGGCAACAGGTAAAGATCGGGCGCACTTGCCGCTGCAGGCTCGGTGACGGGTCGAGCGCTCGCGGCAATCTGCCGCCCCTCCTCGGGCCGGGCTGGACGCAGCGTAGGGCCTGGTAATGCCGCCAGCCGAGCGCGCAGGTCTCCGGCGCGCTCGAGCTGGCCAACGAGCGAGTCGAGGTCGCGGGCCTCCTCTGCGAGCGCCAGTGCCCGCTCGGCCTCGCGCTGCGCGTCGCCGCGCGCCTCATCGGAAGCAAGGCGCTGACGCGCTTCGAGCGCGGCTAGCTCCGCGCGGCTGTTGGTGAGACGAGTTTGTTCGGCACGGAGCTGGTCCCGCGCCGCCAACGCTTCGGCACGCAGGTCGCGGCTTCTGGCGAGCCGCGAGCGGAGGCCCGCCGTGCGCTCCTGGATCTGCGGCACGGCACTGTCCAACATCGCGCGCAAGTACACAGCATCTTGCACCGATCCCGGGCGCAGCACCGACAGCCCCAGCGGGCGGCGTGAGAACTGCTGGAGCGCAGCGGTTAGTTGCACCACCGGCTGCTGCTCATGCCCAAGCTCTTCGCGAAGAAGCGCTCGCTCGCGGACCGCAAGAGCAAGGCGCGCCTCGGCAACGGCAATCGCAGCTTCGGTCTCTTGGATACGGCTGGCGACAACCGCCGCTTCGCGCGCGGCCCGCTCGGCCGCATCGCTCGCGTTCTGCGCCGCCTGCTCCAGCTCGGCGCGACGAGCTTCGGCGGCCCGGCTCTCGATGCGCGCAGCGCGCAGGGCGGCAAGGGCCTCGGCAGGGCTTTCGACCAGCGGCGATGAAACCGGCGCGGCGATCGCCGCCCAGGCCAGTACCGGCAAGAGCAGCCCAGCTGTACCCAGAGCCGCGCGCACGGCGCTACCCTGCCCGATGATAAGGATGGCCGGCGAGAATGCTGGTCGCGCGGAACAGCTGCTCGAGCAGCATCGCGCGGGCCAGCAGATGCGGCCAGGTCGCGGCTCCGAAAGCGAGCAGCCGATCGGCGGTTTCGCGCTCGCTCGTATTGTGGCCATCGGCGGCGCCGATCAGAAAGCGGGTTTCGCGAATTCCGTTGTCGCGCCAGTCGCGCAGCAACTCGGCAAAGGCTTCCGACGAAAGCTGCGCCCCGCGCTCATCCAGCAACACAGTGCGGACCGGCGTCTGAGGCTCGGGAATGCGGCCGCCGCTCTCCGGAAGCTCCGTCAGCTTGAGCGGCCAGGCGATGCGCTTTGCATATCGCTCCACCAGTTCGGCTTCGGGCGAGCGGCCGATCTTTCCGCGAGCGATGACGTGAAGCAGCATGAGCGGCTTCTAACCGCCCATGCTGCGCAAAGGAATGGTCAGGCGCGCCCCGCCGCCGCAGGGGCTTCGTCGCCGAAGCCCCACATCCGCTCGAGGTTGTAAAAGCTGCGTACTTCGGGCCGGAACAGGTGCACGACGACGTCGCCGGCATCGATCAGCACCCAGTCGGCCGCGGGAAGCCCCTCGACGCGCGGAGTGCCGTGGCCTTGCTGCTTGAGGCGCTCTGCCAGCTTGGTGGCCATCGTGGCGACTTGCCGGGTCGAACGACCCGAGGCGATCACCATGTAATCGGCAATGCTCGACTTCCCCTCCAGCGGGATCGAGACGACGTCCTGTGCCTGGTCCTCGTCGAGCGAGTGGAGCACCAGCTGGTGCAGCGTTTCGGCGTAGTGGGGATCGGTCGATGGCATATCAGGCAGAGAGACGATGGTCGAAGAGCCGGAATGTTCCGGACGGGCTTGCGCCCCAAAGCGTTCGGGCGTCATCGTGTCGGGTCATGCTCCTGTGTGCGGGAATGGACGAAAACGAAGGCGTAAGGATGCGACGCCTCATGCGTCGCCCTCTTGGTCCGGCTCGTGAATGAGGGAACGCGTCACTCCGTCCCTGGGCGATACTCCGGCGAAGCGGTGGGCCCAGTCGGGATCCGTGCGGCGGATTTCGGTGGCCGAGCGCGGATCGGGTTCGAAACGCAGTTCAATCAGCGCGGGAGCGCTCCATTCCTTCCGGTTTCGAAACTCGGCCGCGGTCAACCGGTAAGGCCGCAACCAGGCCATCGCGGGGCTCGCGAGGGCATCGTCATCATACCCGGGGCGAGCAATCACGGCAATCGGCATTTCCGCGGCAATGCTCTGCCAATCCTTCCACAGGTGCAGTTGAGCGAGATTGTCGGCGCCCATCAGCCAGACAAACCGGCGTCGCGGAAAACGACGCTTAAGCGCGCGCAGGGTGTCAATCGTAAAGACTGTGCCAAGCTCGCGCTCGATCGCCGTAACGCGGATCGGAGCTTGCCGGGCCATCTCGCGTGCCGAGAGGAAACGCGCAGGAAGCGGCGCCATTCCAGCCTTGGGCTTGAGTGGATTGCCCGGAGAAACGAGCCACCATGCCTCGTCCAGACCCAATGCTTCCACGGCGAAGAGCGTGATCGCGCGGTGCCCCCCATGC
>JAJUJV010000167.1 GCA_029265155.1 Altererythrobacter sp.
CAGGAAGCCGATCACGGTGTAAGGCATCCGCCTCGCGGCGATCGCGAACCACATCAGCGGCAGGGCGGTCATCGGCCCGCTCCAGGCGACCGCCAGCGCCACGTCCCACCCTTGTGCCAGCGCCGGGCCGCTAGGCGTATTCGCATACCAGGCGATGATGCCCAGCGCCGCGGGCGAGAGGATCAGCGTCTCGATAGTTAGTCCGGGGAGAGGACCGGCCGCGACCGTCTTACGCAGCAGGCCGTAGATGCCGAACGTGATCGCCATAGAGGCACTGAGCCACATCGTCGTGAGCGCGCCGATGGCGAGGATGCCGACGCCAATGCCCGCGAGCACCACCGCTGCCCATTGCAGACGGCTCAGCCGCTCGCCGAGGAAGACCAGGCCGAGCAGCATCATCATCAGCGGCAGGATGTAGTAGCCGAGGCTGGCCGCATAGACGTTGCCGGTCTGGATGGCCCAGACATAGAGCCACCAGTTGATCGCCACCATGATGGCGCTGCCGAGAAGCGTCAGCAGCGCTCTCCCATTTCGGAGCACGGCGCGCATCTCGTCCCAGCGCCGCACTGCTGTCAGCAGAACCAGACACAGCGGCAGGGTAAACAGAAGGCGCCAAGCGACGAACTCGAGCGGATCCACGCTCTCGACCAGGACCAGGTAGAGCGGCATCGAACCCCAGACGGCATGAGCCCCGATCGCATACGGAAGGCCGCTTCTAATTTGTTCTGGCGAATGGCTCACGGGCGAAGCGTTAGGCTCGTGCGACCAGCCGAACAAGCGACGCACAAAAAATCGCTTTCTGAATGGCTGAGTTGTCCTCTGTTCAGGAATTGGGGCGTAGAGATTAACCGTCCACTCGAAGTTTGGTAGGAGCCCAGACCATGAAAACCTTAATTACAAAGACTGCCCTGGCCCTGGTCGCTTCGGGCTTGGCCGTGACCGCGCTCCCCGCCGCGGCTCTCGACTTCAACACTGCCGGATATAGCGCAGCGCCCGTGGAAGACACCTGGGAGCGCAACCGCGACCGCTATCGCGACCGGTACTACGATCGTCGCGGCAACGATCGGCGTTACTACAACAACCGCAGCAACTATGGTGAACCCGTCTATCGCGATACCCGCGTGTGGCGGGGTAACGATGGCCGCACTTACTGCCGCAAGAAGAACGGGACGACCGGCCTGATCATCGGCGGTGCTGCCGGTGCGCTGCTCGGTCGTGAGATCGACGGCGGCCGCGATCGGACGCTCGGCACCGTGCTCGGCGCTGCCGCCGGTGCGCTGATCGGCAAGGAGGTCGATGGCGGCACGCGCTGCCGCTGAGGCGAGATTCGGAAGGCGGCTGCATTCCCCCCTGTAAATCGCAGCCGCCGGCGCGCCGCTTTGGATCGGATTTCAGGAGTTGTCGCGCCAGGGCGCTCTTGGGTTATCCCACGGGCGCCCTGTCCGTTTCAGCGCTGGAAACGCACACCGTGCGCGTAAACCCTTCGGCGACAAGCTTCGGGTACAGCGACGGGGATGGTTCCACGCATCGCCTTCTGCTTGTTGTGCCTGCCGGCACTGGCATGGCTTGGTGCCTGCGGCAGCGAGGCTGAACCGCCTAGCCAGCGAGAGAGCGACCCGCTGCTGACTCGCGCGCTCAACGAACCGTTGACGTTCGACCCCGACCTCGTGGCGCTCAACCGGGCGAACAGCGCCGTCTCACTGCCGTGGCAAGACGGATACGGGCCCATCATCGACAACCATCCGCAGGCGATCTCGGCCGCGCGCGGCGAGGCGTTGCGGCTGGTTGGCGGGGGTGGCGCCATGCGCAGGGCACCAGACGCTAGCGGAGGCGAGAGCGCGTCGCTCGTCGCGGCCGCCAAGTTGGCTACGGGGGGCCAGGCGCGCTGCGTCGAGCGGGTCGGATACTCCGCACAATGGGCCGCGCGAATGCCGGCGGTCTTTCCGGTCTATCCGCGGGGGGCGGTTCAAGAGGCGGCCGGCACCGATGTGCCCGGTTGCGGACTGCGCGCGGTCCACTTCGTCACTCCCGTGACGATCGGCGACGTGATCGACTTCTACTACACGCGCGCGCTGACGGCTGGCTTCTCGGCCGAGCGCCTGGTTGAGGACGGGGACGACGTTCTGGCCGGGGTGAAGGGGCGGGCCGCCTACATCGTCTATGCCCGCCGCTTGCCAACCGGGAACACCGCGGTCGATCTGGTGACCAGCGGCTAGCGCTCGCCCGAGACGCGGCGCTCCTCGCGAAAGCCGACGCCGACGCTGGCCCGCGGCTGCTCCATCTCGGTACTGGCGACCGGGTAGGCGCAGTAGTCCGCGGCATAGAACGCCGCCGGCCGGTGGTTGCCTGACAGCCCGATGCCGCCGAACGGCGCGGACGAGGACGCGCCGCTGGTCGGTCGATTCCAGTTGACGATCCCGGCGCGGACGTTGGCCCAGAACCGGTTGTATTCCTGCGGGCTGCCGCCGACGAGCGAGGCAGCAAGGCCGAAGCGGGTGTTATTCGCCTCGGCAATCGCCTCGTCGAAGTCCTCGACGCGGATCACCTGGAGCAGCGGACCGAACAGCTCGACATCGGGCCGGTCAGCCATGGCGGTCGTATCGATGAGGCCGGGGGTGACGAACGGCAGATCGCCCCTTGGACGGCGCATGTGTGCAATCGCCTTGCCGCCGTGCGACAGCAGATAGAGAAAGCTATCAGTGAGCTGGTCGGCGACGTCGCTGTCTATTATCGGCCCCATGAAAGGAGCAGGATCGTCAAACGGCGCACCGACGATGATGCGGCTGATGAGCTTCTTCAACTCGTCGATCGTCTCGTCGTAGAGGCTCGACTTGATAATCAGCCGACGCGCCGCGGTGCAGCGCTGGCCGGCGGTGGTAAATGCGGACTGCACGATGAGCACGGCCGCGTCTGAGATCTTCGGTGTGTCCCACAGCACGAGCGGGTTGTTGCCGCCCATCTCCAGCGCGACGATTTTGCCGGGATTGCTTGCCAGCTTGCGATTGATCGCGATGCCGACTTGCGCCGAGCCGGTGAACAGGACGCCGTCGATCCCATCATGCGCGACGAGCGCTTTGCCTTCGTCGGCAGCCCCAATGAGCAGTTGCGCGACATCCGCCGGGACGCCGGCGCGGTGGAAGCAGCGGAGCAGGAACTCACCCGTCGCCGGAGTCTTCTCGCTCGACTTCAGGATCACCACGTTCCCGGCAATCAACGCCGGGACGATATGGCCGTTGGGCAAGTGGGCGGGAAAGTTGAAGGGGCCGAGAACCACCATTACCCCGTGCGGCTTGTGGCGCACGGCCGCGGCGCCCTGCAGAGCGCTGTCGAGCCGCCGCTGCCCGGTCCGTTCGGCATAGGCCCGGATCGAGATCTCGACTTTGGCGATGACAGATTCGACCTCACCCCGTGCTTCCCACAGCGGCTTGCCGGTCTCGCGGGCAATCAGCTCGGCGAAGGCATCCTGTTCCTTGCGAACTTCATTCGCAAAGCGGCGCATCAGCTCGATCCGGGTGGCGAGCGGCTGAGCCGCCCATTGTGGCCAGGCGCGGCGGGCGCGCATCACGGTTTCGTCAACGTCGCCGATCCGCCCGCGCCACAGTTCCTCACCGGTAGCAGGCTCGTAGGAAATGATCTCGGTCTCGTTCACGGGCGCTCGAGGGTCTCGTTTCGGGGGATGCTGAAAGGCCTTACCGACAAGCCTTTAGCCGCGCCAGCCCGACCTCGTTTCATGTGATATCACTTACGTGGCCCGCAGGGGCCGGCGGCTTGCCGTGCGCCTCACCCATCTCCCGCAGCGCCACAATCTTGGATTCGAGCGGGGCCCAATCGTCCCTCTCGGCAATCGCTGCCCAAATCGATTCGACTTCGCCGATCAGCATCGACTGCGGCGTACCGGCCGACCAGTACGGATGCGTATCGATCACGGAGTCATAGCCACTGAGGGCTTCCGCCAGCGGGCCTCCGGCATGGCGGCCGCCGCGGTGGGCGAAGAAGAACTGATCGGGTCCCAGGCCACCCTCGCGCATCGCCTGCTCGGCCGCGCCGATCAGCGCCATGTCGGCATCGAGACCGCGAGAGCGGACGCCGAGCCGCCAGCAGAACCTGCGGGCAATGGCCTGATGGTAGAGGTCGGGAAACCGCTCGAGTGCGGCGACAAGCGGCGGGGCGTCGACCAGCCGGCGCAGCGAAATGCCCAATTGGGCCAGATTCCAGCGGATCGCCTCCGGCTGGCGTCCGAATGCATAGAGCCCAGCGTGATCGAAATAAGCAGCCGTAAAGCTAGGATCCCACGCCGGGAGCCAGCGCCACGGCCCGTAATCGAAGCTCTCGCCGGTTATGTTCATGTTGTCGGAGTTCAGCACCCC
>JAJUJV010000149.1 GCA_029265155.1 Altererythrobacter sp.
CTGGACCTGCAGCCAGCTCGCCACCTGGGCGATATTCTTGTCGTGCGTGCGGCCGGACAGAATCTCGTCGCCTATGACGACCAGAGCAGCGGTCCAGATATTTTCGGCCGAGGACATGGCTGCGGCGTTAGGCCAAATCACTGGCCTTCGCCACAGCCTGTTGAGGCGCCCGCGCGGCGCTGCTTAGCTGGCCTGAGCGCCTTCGGCGGTCCCGTAGATCAGCGAGCGGTCCGGGGCGTCGTGGTATGGATCGGCGTCTTCGTCTGCACCGTTCGACAGCGCCTTTGCCGCCTGCGCGGTATTGTGCAGCAGCACTGCGATAGTCATCGGCCCGACGCCGCCCGGAACGGGGGTAACGGCCTTGGCGTGCTGGACCTCGTCGAACTTGACGTCGCCGACCAGCTTTTCCTTGCCATCGTCGCCCATGATGCGGGTGATGCCGACGTCGATCACGACGGCGCCGGGCTTTACCCAATCGCCCTTGACGAGTTCAGGCGCGCCGGCGGCGGCGACGATGATGTCGGCCTTGCGGGCGATCTCGGGCAAGTTCTCGGTGTAGATGTGCGTGACGGTGACGGTGCACTCGCGCTCGAGCAGCAGCATGGCGACGGGCTTGCCGACGATGTTCGACTTGCCGATCACCACCGCGTCCTTGCCGACGAAATCGTCGATCACCGTTTCGAGCAGCATCATCACCCCGAGCGGGGTGCAGGGCACGATCCCGCCCGTACCGGTCGACAGGCGGCCGACGTTGACCGGATGGAACCCGTCGACGTCCTTTTCGGGGCTGATCGCGCCGAGCACCGTGCGCGTGTCGATGTGCTGCGGCAGCGGCACCTGGCACAAGATGCCGTGGACTTCCGGATCGTTGTTGAGCTGATCGATCAGCGCCAGCAGGTCTTCCTGTGAGGTGTCGGCCGGCAGGCGGTGCTCGGAGGAGCGAATGCCGACCTTTTCACAACCCTTGATCTTGCGGCGGACGTAGACTTGGCTGGCGCCGTCGTCGCCAACCAGGATCACCGTCAGACCCGGCCGCGGCTTGCCCGCTACGACCAAGGCGTCGACTTCGGCTTTGGTTCTGTCGTCCAGCTGGCGAGCAATCGCCTTGCCGTCGATGATGTCTGCCATCTTACTGGTGCTTCGCGTCGTACTTGTTGATCCACTCGGCCGAGGCGGTCAGCGCGCCGAACGGGTAGAAGTGCAGGCGCACGCGGCCGTGCTCTTCCTGGTTGAGCTTCTGGTCGAGCGAATCGACCAGCTTGTCCGGGCCGGCGCTGCCGATCAGGTTGGTCAGCGAGATGCCGTACTTCTTCATCACGCTGGCCGAAGCGCCGACGCCGCAGCGCTTGGCGAAGCCGAGCAGGCGCTTGATGCCGGCGGGGCCGGGGACGCCGAGACGGACCGGAACGTCGATGCCGCGGCGGCGCATTTCACCGACCCACTCGACGATCGCGTCGTCGTCGAAGGCGAACTGCGTGACCACCAGCGGGGTGATGCCGCGCGCGCGCAAGGCGGCGATCTTCTTTTCCATCCACACCCAAAGCTCTTCCTTGGAGACGTTGGGGTGGCCTTCCGGATGGCCGCCGACGCCGCCGATCGTGATGCCGTGCTTTTCGAGAAGACCGGTCTCGATGATCTGCAGCGAGTTCTCGAAGGGACCTTCCGGCTCCGGCGGGTCGCCAGCGATCATGAAAACGCGCTTCACGCCGGCTTCGCCGGTGATGCGGGCCAGATAATCGTCGAGCACGTCCTTCGAGCCGAGACGGCGAGCGGACAAGTGCACGATCGGCTCGAAGCCGAGCTCGCGGACGAGCTTGGCGGCATCGACCCGCTGCTCCATCTCTTCGCCGGGAAGGAACGTCACGGCGACCTGCGTACCGGGGCGGATCAGCGGCGCGGCCTCGCGCAGACCGTCGAGCTCCTTCGCCGTCATTTCCAGCGAGTAGCCATCGACCATGTTGCGGCGCGGCTTTTCCCAATCGGGGTGAATGGCGGCGTAGGACATCGAAACTTGCTCCTCTCTTTCGCGCTGCGCCCATAGGCGCTTCGCGGGCGTTGACAAAGCCTCTAGCGCAGTGGCCGGTTTTCGGATAGACGAAAATTTCACACCTGCGAACACAAGCGAGGCTGATGCTGCTGTTCCTTCCCGGGCTGATTTGTGACGCGCACGTCTTTGCGCCGCAACTCGCTGCGTTCCCCGATGCCAGAGCGGTAGATAGCTATGGTCTGGCTGATTCGCTGCCGCAGATGGCCCGTATCGCGCTGGAGTTCGCCGATCGGGAGGGAATGGATCGCTTCGATCTGTTCGGCCATTCGATGGGCGGGCGAGTCGCGCTGGAGCTCTACCGTCTCGCGCCGGAACGCGTGTCTCGCCTGGCTCTGGTTAGCACCGGATCGCATTCGGTAGGGCCCAACGAGCCGGAGGGCCGCTACAAGCTGCGGGAGATCGGCCACCAACAGGGCTTCGAGGCTCTTGTGGATACCTGGCTGCCGCCGATGGTGGCCGAGCACAACCGCTCCGACGAGGCGCTTTACGCGCCGATGCGGCAGATGTGCCTCGACAAAGGCCAGGCCGTGTTCGACGCGCAGATCACCGCGTTGCTCGGCCGGCCCGAGCAAGAGAGCCTGTTGCCGCAGATCGCCTGCCCTACTCTTGTCATGACCGGCGAGCTCGATGCATGGAGCCCGCCGGAACGGCATCGCCAGATCGCTGCGGCGATTCCCGATGCCAAGCTGGTCATCGTCGAAGGCGCTGGGCACATGCTGCCTTTGGAAGCGCCCGAGGCGGTCAATCAGGCCCTTGCGGAGTGGCGCGCCATGCCCGCAACGCAAGCGAACCCATCAACCGTTCCACCCCGCCTTTAGGAGAGGCAATCTACCATGACTGAACAAAACCTGCAGCAGAAGCTGGACCAGGCTGGCGACGTCGTCGACTTCCTGCGCAACCAGCAGGTCGGCCCGAACGTCTATCCGGGCGTGCCGGCGGAATACTCCAACTGGCGCAACGAACAGCGCGCCTGGGCCGAGAGCGCCGTGCTCTTCAACCAGAGCTACCACATGGTCGAGCTTTACGTGCGCGGGCCCGACGCGTTCAAGCTGCTCGAGTATACCGCGATCAACAGCTTCAAGAACTTCACCGTCAACAAGGCGAAGCAGTACGTGCCGGTCACCCCGGACGGCTACGTCATCGGCGACGTGATCCTGTTCTACCTGGCCGAGAACGAGTTCAGCCTGGTCGGCCGCGCTCCGGCGATCGAGTGGGTCGAGTTCCACGCTCAGTACCCGAAGGCTGACGGCAGCAAGTGGAACGTGACGCTGGAGCGTGACGAGCGCACCGCGATGCGCAGCGACGGCGTGCGCAAGAACTATCGCTTCCAGCTCCAGGGCCCGAACGCGATGAAAGTGCTGGAGAAGGCGATGGGTCAGACCCCGCCGGACCTGAAGTTCTTCAACATGGCGCACATCGACATTGCCGGTAAGGACGTGATCGCGCTCCGCCACGGCATGGCCGGCCAGCCGGGCTACGAGCTGTTCGGTCCGTGGGCCGACTACCAGGCCGTGCACTCGGCGCTGGTCGAAGCCGGCAAGGACTTCGGCCTCACCCTGGTCGGCGGCCGTGCCTATTCGTCGAACACGCTGGAATCGGGCTGGCTGCCGAGCCCGCTGCCGGCGTTCTACACCGGCGACAGCCAGATGATGAAGGACTTCCGCGCCTGGGCTTCGGGCAAGTCCTATGCCGGCATGTGCTCGATCGGCGGTAGCTATGTCCCTGACAGCATCGAGGGCTATTACCTGACGCCCTGGGACATTGGTTATGGCCACATCGTCAAGTTCGACCATGACTTCGTCGGCCGCGAGGCGCTGGAGCGCATGGCGAACGAGAAGCACAAGACCAAGGTCACGCTGGCCCTCGATCCGGAAGACGTGAGCCGCGTGATGAGCTCGGCCTTCACCAAGGGCGAGCGCGCCAAGTACTTCGAGTTCCCGAGCGCGGTGTACGCGATGCACCCGTTCGACGAAGTGAAGTGCGACGGCAAGGTGATCGGCGTTTCGACCTGGATCGGCTACTCGTCGAACGAAGGCGCGATGCTCAGCCTGGCGATGATCGACCCCGACTTCGTCGAGTTCGGCAAGGAAGTGACGCTGGTCTGGGGCGAGCCCAACGGCGGCACCAGCAAGCCGACTGTCGAGCCGCACGTCCAGACCGAGATCAAGGCGATCGTTTCGCCGGTCCCGTACTCGGCCGTGGCGCGCAGCGGCTATGCCGACTCCTGGCGCCAGAAGGGCGTCGGCGTCAGCACGCTGGTCGACGCTTAACCTGAACGCCTTCGGGCAAGAAGGGGCGGTCGACTTCGGTCGGCCGCCCTTTTCTTTGTCTTGCCGGTGGCAGTCCGCCGCCGGCGTTAAGTCCGGCCAGGTCCGCGCCGTCAGCCGACGCTAGGCGCCGTCCGCGTCGCGCGGCTCGACCTCGAGGTTGCGTTCTTCCTCGAGCCGGACGCGCGCCTTGTCGATCATATGGGTGAGCACGCGCCGGAGCGTGGCGATATCCTCGGGCGGGATGCCGCTTGTCAGCGCGGTGTCGCGTTCGACCGCCCACTCGATCATGCGCTCGTGCAGCTCCTCGCCCTGTTTCGTCAGTTCGATGACGATTTCGGGACCACCCGGCTTGCGTTCGCGCGTAACCAAGCCGCGCTGCGCCATGGCCTTGATGGTCCGGCTGAGCTGGCCGCGGTCGAGCACGAGCAGATCCGCCAATCCGGTGAGCGACTGCGGACTGAACGCGACATTCACCATGACGCGCCACTCGAGTTCGGACAGGCCAAACTGACGCTTCTGGGCGAGCGTACCGCCGCGCCGCAATAAGCTGAACAGCGCGATCATCCGCATCGTCACGAGGTCACGGAACGAACCTGACTCGTGATGCTGCTCGCTCCAAGGTGGCGTTCCAGTAGAAGGCTGCGGCCGCGCCCGAGCTGCATTCACTTGTTTCATCATTCGTCCCCCCGTCCCGTTCCGATCGACATCCCGGCCGGCAAGGCCGTTTGCCAGCCCTAGCAGAACCGCTGCGTTGGCGGCAGGCAGCGGATCGACGCGAACATGGCTTGTGTTTGACTTTATCAAACATATACTCGCCGCCAAGCCGGAGAGCCCGAACCGGCGGCCCAGATGCCGAACAATAAGAGCAAAGCGGGCGAACAAGGGGAGACGGAATGAGGGTGACCAGCCGCGCCGTTCGCCGCGCCACCATGCTGGCCGGAATGGCGATCATCGCCTTGCCGGGCCAAGCC
>JAJUJV010000087.1 GCA_029265155.1 Altererythrobacter sp.
ATCGCCGAGTACGGCATGCCGGCGATCTTCCACACCGGCCACTCCGGCATGGGCACGGGCATGCGCGGCGGCGGGGGCATGCGATTGAAGTATGGCGAGCCGATGCTGATCGACGACGTCGCGGTCGACTTCCCCGACATGAAGATCATCCTGGCGCACCCGAGTTGGCCGTGGGTCGACCAGAGCCTGTCGATGGCGCTGCACAAGAACAACGTGTTCATCGACCTTTCCGGGTGGAGCCCGAAGTACTTCCCCAAGCAAGTGATCCAGTACGCGAACACCCAGCTCAAGCATAAGATGCTGTTCGGCAGCGACTTCCCGCTGATCCATCCCGACAAGTGGATTGCGGCGGCCAAGGAAGTCGGCTTCCGCGAGGAAGTGATGCCGGGGATCATGAAGGACAACGCGGCCAAGGTACTGGGGCTGGTTTGAGCGCCAAGGCGTCTCCTTTCTCTCGTCATTCCCGCGAAAGCGGGAACCCAGTTGCAGCGGGGCGGAAAGCCCCCCGGATTCCCGCTTCCGCGGGAATGACGATGGAGGGGTTTTCAGGTGGCGGCTGACCCGGACGACATCCGCGCCTGGCAGCGGCTGTCGGATCGCATCACGACGTCTGGACGGCTGCAGGCTCACGATCGGGCGCGGCTCGCGGCGATCGGTGTGCGGCATGTGATCAACCTGGCGATGCCCGATCACCCGGGCGCCCTGCCCGATGCAGCAGCGCGCTTTTCGGTAGCAGGCGTCGACTACACCCACATCCCGGTGCCGTTCGATGCTCCCGAGGAAGCGCACTACGACGCCTTCGCCCGCGCGCTCGAAAGCAGCCGCGGGCCGGTCCACGTCCATTGCATAGCCAACTGGCGGGTTTCGGCCTTCTTCTACCGCTGGCACCGCGACGCTTGCGGGATGCCCGAGGGTGAGGCACGAGCGCTGATGGAGCGGCAATGGTCGCCTGAGACGCACGACCACCCAGCCGCGCCGGTCTGGGCCGCGTTCGTAAGAGAGAGGAAAGGCTGATGGATTTCGCTGGGCAGCATATCGTCGTCACCGGAGGGTCGAGCGGGATTGGGCTGGTCACGGCGCGGCTGCTGGCGAAGCGCGGCGCGGCGGTGACGCTGATCGCGCGGCGCAGCGATCAGCTCGAAGCGGCCAAGCAGGAGATGGGCGGGCGCACCGCCTGGGCGGCGGCCGACGTGGGCGACAAGGCGCAGCTCGAAGCGGCGCTCGATGCGGCCGTCCACCAGAACGGACCCATCCACGGACTCTTCGCCAATGCCGGGCTGACCGGAGGTTTCACCCCGGCGGTCCAGTTCGACCCCGAGGTGTTCGAACAAACCATCCGCGTGAACCTCACCAGCGTGTTCTGGGCGATCCAGAAAGTGTTGCCGGCAATGATCGAGGCGAAGAGCGGGGCGATCCTCGTCACCGGCTCGATGGGCTCGAAGCGGGGCATGGCGATGAACCCGGCCTACGTCGCCAGCAAGCACGGCGTACTCGGCCTGACGCGCGCGATCGCGGTGGAGATGGCGCCGCACGGCGTCCGCGCCAACTGCATCATCCCCGGCTTCATCAAGACCGAGGCGCTCGAGCGCATTCCGCCGGAGCAGCAAGGTAAGATCGCGCAGCGCGTGCCGCAGCGGCGGATGGGGAGCCCGGAAGAACTCGCCGAAGTCGCCGCGTTCTTGCTCAGCGACGCGGCGAGCCACGTCACCGGCCAGGACTGGGCCGTCGATGGGGGCGTGCTGGAATCCATCGAGGTCTAGGAGAACGAACGATGCGTGCATGGAGATTGCCGGCCGGCTCGGACGGGTTCGACAAGTTGCAGCTCGAGGAGCTGCCCGATCCTACGCCGGGCCCAGGCGAAGTGCTGATCCAGATCCGCGCCTGCTCGATCAACTACCGCGATTTCGCCGTGGCGGCGGGCAAGTATTTCGGCGGCGCGCTGAAGGCGCCGGCAATCCCGCTGTCCGACGGGGCGGGGCAGGTCGTCGCGGTCGGCGGAGCGGTCACGCGGTTCAAGGAAGGCGACCGGGTGCAGGGCTCGTTCTTCACCCAATGGGAAGACGGGCCGCCCAAAGGCGGGCCGGCGCTCGGGGACGGGTTCGCGCCGGGCATGCTGGCCGAGCTGGTGGTGCTGCCGGAAAGCGCGGTGGTGCCGGTGGCGGAGAGCCTCGACTACGCCCAGGCGGCCTGCCTTCCGTGCGCCGGGGTGACGGCGTGGAACGCGCTCTACGAAGGGCCGCGCGCGCTGGTGCCGGGGATGAAAGTGCTGGTGCTCGGCAGCGGCGGGGTGTCGATGCTGGCGCTGCAGATCGCGCGCGCGGGCGGCTGCGAAGTGATCGCGACCTCCTCCTCGAACGAGAAGCTGGAGCGGATCAAGGCGCTCGGTGCGGCGCATGTGGTCAACTACAAGGACATGCCCGATTGGGGCCGCTACATCGGCCAGGAGCTCGGTGGCGTCGACAAGGTGGTCGAAGTCGGCGGCGCGGGCACGGCCGAGCAATCGATGATGGCGCTGCGCACGCACGGGGAAGTAGCCTTCATCGGCGTGCTGTCGCCCGAAGGAGGGCCGAACCCGCGCACGCTGATGATGAGCGCGGGTACGATGCGCGGCATCTTCGTCGGCTCGGCGGCGATGGCCCGGCGGCTCAATGCCGCTATCGACGTCAACGGCATCGAGCCGCTGATCGGCGCGCGCTTCGGGTTCGAGCAGGCGAAGGAGGCTTATGCCCACGCCTGGGGGCCGGAGAGCTTTGCCAAGACGGTGATCGAGCTGGTGTAGAGGAGCCTGCCATGTGGGAAGTGCGCGTCACGCCGGCCGGCGATTTCGACAACCATCCGTTCGAAAGCGCGCATTTCGAGACCCGGCCGCTGACCAGCGCGATGGGCGCGGAAGTGGTGGGCGTGCGCCTGCCGGAGCTGTCGGACGAGGGCTTCGAGGATTTCAAGCGTGCGCTGTACCACCACAAGATGCTGTTCCTGCGCGGCCAGCACCTGAGCCACGCCGAGCACGAGGCATTCGGTGCGCGGCTCGGGCCTTTCGCGGTCGATGCCTATACCAAGGGCGTCGAAGGACACCGCAACGTCCACCCGATCATCAAGGAAGCCGACACCAAGGCCGCGAGCCTGTTCGGCGGCGGCTGGCATACCGACAGCCCGTTCCTGGAGGAGCCGCCGGCGATCACCACGTTGCGGCAGATCGAAGGCCCGCCCTACGGCGGCGACACCAGCTGGGCGAACTGCGCGCTCGCTTTCCGCCACCTAAGCCAGACCTACCAGGACATGCTGCGCGGCCTGCGCGTGTGGATGAGCGCGGCCAACAACTTCGCCACGCAGGAAAAGCTGCTCGGCAAGGCGATCAGCTTCGCCAGCGAGGAGGAATACCAGCAGGGTATGCGCGGCACCTTCCACCCGCTGGTCCGAGTTCATCCGGAGACCGGCGAGGAGTCGCTGTACATCTGCGATACGTACGCCGCCGGCATCGAAGGGATGACCACGCACGAAGCCAAGCCGCTGATCGACTTCCTGGTGGCGCACTGCACGCAGCACGCCTTCACTTGCCGCCTGCGTTGGGAGCCCGGGATGGTTGCGCTGTGGGACAACCGGGCGACGATGCACCTCGGGCCCAACGACTACGACGGCTATAGGCGCGAGATGTACCGGACGACCACCGCAGGCGGCAAAGTCGAAGCGGCGGGCTGAGCGTCGATGGCCGATGGCGCTCCGCATGCGCGCTGCCACTGCGGCGCAGTGACAACCGGGCTGGCGGCCTATCCGGACGAGGTCACCGAGTGCAATTGCTCGCTATGCCGAAGCTACGGGATACGCTGGGCTTACTTCAACGCCGGTGAGGTCGCGATTCCGGCGGATGCGTGCACCCACACTTATGCCTGGAACGGCCAGAACGTGGATTTCCATCGCTGCGCGAATTGCGGGTGCATGACGCATTGGCTGCCGCGCGACTCCTTGCGGGAGCGACGAGGCGTGAACGCCAACCTGATGCCGCCCGGGCCGATTGCCGGATGCCGGGTGCGGAAGGTGGATGGCGCGAGCCGAGGACGGCCGCGGACTTGAACCGGAACGCGCAGCCGCAGGCGCGCGAATTTACCCGCCGGCGAGCGCGGGATAACGCCAGGAGAACTCGCGGACGGGCGGGCCGGCGCGGGGACCTGAGCATCACAGGGTTGCTCGGCGTGAGCTGGTCGCGCGAACGGCGGGTGAGAGCTACGCCCGGGGCTCACCTGCTCGGCCCTGCGGTGCAAAGAGGGGGCGGTTAGGGCTCGCACTTGGCCGCCTGCCGCCGGGAGGGCCCGGCCTGGTAGTGTGCTGGAGGTCCACCGCGCGCCGTCTTCGCATCCGGATCGGACATCGCCTGCGGACAAGGATGTCCGTGGCGCGCCGGCCTGATTGCGGGATGTGAGAGCGAAGCGCTTTCACGCCCCCGCACCCGCCGCGTTGCCAGCCAAATCGGCTGACGAGGAACAGCAGTAACCGATTAGGTTTAAAATGTCAAGTCAATTTTGCCGCAGGTGCTAGTCGGCAAAGAAGTTCAGCTCGAGCAGCACGTTGTTCGGGTCGGGCGTGAAGATCTGCCGCAGGTTGATCGCACTCACCAGGTTCTCCTGGTATTCCGCGCCCATAGCATCGAGCCGGGCTTTCACCTCGTCATAGCCGACGCATTTCAGCGCTACGTGGTGCAGCGCGCCGGTGAGCGAGCCCGGTTCAACCTCGCGGTCGTAAGTGCGGTAGCAGTCCAGCGAATTGATGTGGATGATCGCCCGATCCTGTGCGTCGAACATCCAGGTCGCGGTCTCCGGCGTCAGCGGCGGAGGGGCGTCCTTGCGCACCAGGCCGAGGAGCTTTTGGTAGAATTCCGCGGTCTCGTCGAGCCGGTCGGTGATGATGTTCACGTGGTCGAGCGCTTCGACGTTCATGCCCGTCTCCTCTCGTCTGCAGGCCGCTTCGGTGCAGCCATTTCCCCTTGCGTGACTAGCCCAATATTGTATGCGCCGCATACAAATTTCGCATACGTGATTCTTTCATAGACATGAGAGGGAGTTGGGAATGGCCGACAATCTAGAACAGATCCTGCAGAACACCCCGAACGTCGTCGAGAAGCTGCGGAACTCGCAGATCGGCGCGTACGTTTACCCCGTGGTCGCGCCGGAATTCTCCAACTGGCGCTCCGAGCAGTGGGCTTGGCAGCACAGCGCCGTGCTGTTCGATCAGTCGCACCACATGGTCGACCTTTACATCAAGGGTCCCGACGCGCTGAAGCTGCTCAGCGACACGATGATCAACTCGCCGAAGGGCTGGGCCGTCAACAAGGCGAAGCAGTACGTGCCGACCACGCCGTACGGCCACGTCATCGGCGACGGCATCATCTTCTGGCTCGAGGAAGAAGAGTTCGTTTACGTCGGCCGCGCTCCGGCCGCCAACTGGCTGCGCTACCACGGTGAGACCGGCGGCTACAACGTCGAGATCATCCATGACGACCGTTCGCCGAGCCGCCCGATGGGCAAGCCGGTGCAGCGCATCTCCTGGCGCTTCCAGATCCAGGGCCCGCGCGCCTGGGACGTGATCGAGAAGCTCAACGGCGAGCCGCTCGACAAGCTCAAGTTCTTCAACATGAGCACGATGAAGATCGGCAACAAGACCGTCCGCACGCTGCGCCACGGCATGGCCGGTTCGCCGGGTCTGGAAATCTGGGGCCCCTACGAGGACCAGGACTACATCCGCGAGCAGATCCTCAAGGCAGGCGAAGAGTTCGGCCTGATCCCGGTCGGTTCGCGTGCCTATCCGTCGAACACGCTCGAATCCGGCTGGATCCCGAGCCCGCTGCCGGCGATCTACACCGGCGACGAGCTGAAGAGCTACCGCGAGTGGCTGCCGGCCAACTCCTACGAAGCCACCGGTGCGATCGGCGGTTCGTTCATCGGTCAGAAGATCGAGGACTACTACCTCAACCCGTGGGAGCTGGGTTACGGCCCGTTCGTGAAGTTCGACCACGACTTCATCGGCCGCGACGCGCTCGAGAAGCTGAACCCGGAAGAGCAGCGCAAGAAGGTCACCCTCGAGTGGAACAAGGAAGACATCCAGAAGATCGTCTCCTCGCTGTTCGAGCCTGAGGGCGAGCAGTACAAGTTCTTCGACCTGCCGCTCGCGAACTACGCGAACTCGAACTACGACGCGGTCGTCGACACCGACGGCAACACCGTCGGCCTGTCGATGTTCACCGGCTACTCGTTCAACGAGAAGAAGGCGCTCTCGCTCGGCACCGTCGACCATGAGATTCCGCTGGGCACCGAGCTCCACGTGCTGTGGGGTGAAGAGCCGAACACGAAGAAGACCACGGTCGAGCCGCACAAGCAGATGAAGGTCCGCGCGATCGTCTCGCCGGTTCCGTACAGCCAGATGAGCCGCGAAACCTACGCGACCGGCTGGCGCACCTCGCGCGTCGGCTAAGCGGCGTAAGCCTTACGGACAGGGCCTTACCTCCCCCCTTTAGAGGCCTTGCCTGAACGATGGCCCATGGACCCCGCCGGGTTCGTGGGCCATCTGCTTTTCCGAAGCCGACAGGAGACGAGACGATGGCGAGTTACGTGCTGGTCCATGGCGCCTGGGGCGGCGGGCATTATTTTGCACGGCTGGCGGGCGCACTGCGAGAAGCTGGGCACGAGGTCGTGGTGGCGGCGCTGACCGGGCTGGGCGCGCGCTCGGAAGAGCTGCATCCCGGCATTACGCTGACCGACCATATCGACGACGTCTGCACGCAGATTGAGGAGGCCGGGTTCGACCGGTTCATCCTCGCCGGACACTCCTATGGCGGCATGGTCATCACCGGCGTGGCCACGCGGCTTGGCGCCCGGATCGACGCAATCGTCTATATCGATGCGTTTCTGCCGGGCGACGGCCAGAGCCTTTGGGACGTCACCGGGTCGTTCGAGCACGACTGGTACATCGGCAGCCAGAAGTTCACGCCGGGCCTCGTGGCGCCGATCGGCTCGGTCGACTTCAAGCCGGTGCCGGGACAAGTCGGGCGCCATCCGCTGCTGACGCTGACCGAAGCGGTGCGCTACACCGGCGAAGAAGCGAAGATCCCGCGCCGGGTCTACATCTTCGCCAACGACTGGCAGCCGACCCCGTTTGCCCGATTCCGCGACCAAGTTCAGGCCGAAGGTGGCTGGGACTACCACGAGAGCAAGGCCAGCCACTTCGTGATGACCGACCAACCTGAGCAACTGCGCGAGATCATGCTGGAGCTGGCGCCCTGAAGCACAGTTCCGGAGTTTTGCTGTACCGCCGTACGGGGACGGAGCCGGAAGTGCTGCTGGTCCATCCGGGCGGTCCGTATTGGCGCCGCCGCGATCAGGGCGCCTGGCAGATACCCAAAGGCGAGATCGACGCGGACGAGGAGCCGGCGGCGGCTGCGCTGCGCGAAGTACGCGAAGAGCTGGGTGTGGATGTCAGCGCGCCGCTGCAGCCGCTCGGCGAGATACGCCAGGCCGGCGGGAAGCGCGTGACCGCCTTTGCCGCCGAGCAGGACCTCGATGCCGACGCTATCGTCAGCGTGTTGTTCGAGATGGAATGGCCGCCCCGGAGCGGCCGCATCGAGCGCTTCCCCGAGGTTTCGGCCGCGAAGTGGCTGACGATCGAGGAGGCGCGGACGGCGATGCTACCTAGCCAGCTCCCGCTGCTCGACCGATTGGCCGAGCAGTTGGGCTGGCTCGGATAAGCGGCCTCAGGTGGCGCTGGGCTTGACGTCCGGCCGGTGCGTCTCGCGCTTGTCCATGTAGCGCTTCACGGCATAGCCGCCGGCGATCGCGGCGATCAGCCCGAGCGGACTCAGGCGCTTGATCACCGTCGCCGCACCGGCTCCCAGCAACGCACCGCCGGTGCCGCCAAGTCCGCCGCTGACGCTGCTCGCCGCCTTGGCGCCGACCGCGGCCCCGAATAGCTTGCCAATCATCTCGATCTCCTTGTTTGCCTTTTCGCGCTTTGAACCGCCGGGCCAGGAGATCGGTTCCGCTAGCGCCGGGTGAGCGCACCTTCGCATTCGGCAAGGAGGCTGGCCATGATCTCGGCGACGGGTTCCTCGCGCGTGACCATGCCGACGGACTGGCCCGCCATCAGGCTGCCGTGCTCGACATCGCCATCGATCGCCGCGCGGCGCAGCGCGCCGGCCCAGTAGCGCTCGATCTGCAGCTGCGCTTCGGCCATTTCGATGCCGCCTTCGTCGAGCCTTTGTGCGACCTCGCGCTGCTTGGCGGTGAAAAGCTCCGTTCCCTTGTTCCTGAGTGCGCGGACCGGAATCACCGGGAGGCGCGGATCGACCTGGACGCTGGTGACGGCGTCGCGCGCATTGGCGCGGAAGAAGGCCTTCTTGAATTCGGGATGGGCGATCGATTCGGTCGCGCAGGCGAAGCGGGTGCCCAGTTGCACGCCCGCCGCGCCCATCTCGAGGTAGCCGGCGATCGCTTCGCCGCGGCCGATGCCGCCGGCGACGAAGACCAGGTGCTCGTCGCGCAGCGCGGGCAGGAACTCCTGTGCGAGGACGCTGGTGGAGACCGGACCGATGTGGCCCCCTGCCTCCATCCCCTCGACCACCAGCGCGTCGGCGCCGGAGCGGAGCAGCTTCTTGGCCAAGGCCAGGGTGGGGGCAAAGACGATGACCTTGCTGCCGAACGCCTTGATCGCCTCGACGCTGCCCTTGGGCGGAATGCCGCCGGCCAGCGCGACGTGGCCGACGCCGTGCTTGGCGCAGACTTCGATCAGCTCGAACAGGTCCGGGTGCATGGTGATCAGGTTGACGCCGAACGGTTTGGCGGTGAGCGTCTTGGTGCCGGCGATTTCGGCATCGAGCAGCTCGGGCGTCATGGCGCCGCAGGCGATCACCCCGAACCCGCCGGCGTTGCTGATCGCGGCCACGAGGTTGCGCTCCGAGACCCAGCTCATCGCGCCGCAGAGGATTGCATATTCGGTGCCAAGGAACTCGGCGCCGCGCCGCATCAGGGCGGCGGTCTTCGGATAGCTCGTCATCGCGCGCCGCTTAGGGGCGGTTTACCGTGTCAGCAAGCGCCGCTGTGAGGTGCGCGCGAGGCCGCGGCGGGCAAATCCTAACGAATGGGTGCACGCGGTCCGCGAGAACTGCCCGGTTCCGCGCTAGCCGCGGTCAACGAAGCGTTTACCACGCAATGCTAGGCAAAGCGCCGCATCCAAGGCAGACAAACGGACCCGGGTCGCTAGTCCGGAGACCAAATGGCAGGACTGAAAGACCGCTTACGCACCGAGCGCATCAGGCACTTCCTGGTGGCTTTGGTGGTG
>JAJUJV010000082.1 GCA_029265155.1 Altererythrobacter sp.
CCCGGGCGAGGACCTGCTGTTCTTCGGCCGCTTCCATCCCGATAAAGGCGCCGGAGAAGCGGTGCGCGCGGCGGCGGAGGCCGGCCATCGCCTGAACTTGTGCGGGCTGATCCAGGACGAGGGCTATTATGCCCGCGAAGTTGAGCCGTTCATCGACGGGGAGCGGGTGATCTATCGCGGCGTCGTCGGCGGCGAGGAGCGCTTGCGCGCGCTCGGCCAGGCCAAGGGGCTGCTGCACCTGATCGGATTCGACGAGCCGTTCGGCCTCTCGGTGATTGAGGCAATGGCCTGCGGCACGCCGGTGATCGCTTACCGCCGCGGTTCGATGCCTGAGCTGATCGAGCATGGGAGAACCGGCTTTCTGGTCGACAGCTTCGAGGAAGCGGTCGAAGCGATTGGCCGGCTCGGCGAGATCGATCGTCGCGTATGCCGCCGTGCGGTGGAGGAGCGGTTCACTGTCCAGCGCATGGCCGACGAATACGCCGCGCTTTATCGCCGCATTCTGTCAGGCGAAGTCGCTCCGACATGAGGGGCGGTCTCGAGATTTTCCTCGAGATCATCCTGGCGATCGCCGGCGCGGTGTTCTTCGGCTCGGCCATTGTGGCGCTGGGCGCGGTGGGGATCGGCTGCCTGGTATTCGGAAGCTGTTGGTCGTTCCTCGGTTGGCGCCGCCGCCGCGCCGCGCGCACGCAACGGCGAGACTAGCGCGTTTGGCCGCTCGCGGTTAGCTTCCGTCCGAGCGCCGGAAACGGCGCACAGGGAGGAAGCCGAAGAATGTTCTTTCGCACGAAACTGATCGCCACTGCTGCGTTGATAGCGCTTGCCACCCCCGTCCACGCCGAGTGGGTGGCAAGCTGGACAGCCTCGCCGCACGCGCCGCTTGGCACCGAGGGGCCGTTCGCCGCGGCGAGCTACGACAACGTGACGATCAGCCAGATTTTGCGGATCAGCGAAGGCGGTGACGAAGTCCGCATCCGGCTATCAAACCGTTATGGCACCGCTCCGCTGGCCATCGGCGCCGCCCGTCTCGTGCAGATCGACGATGCCGGCCAGGAGATCGCCGCCACCAGCCGCATGATGACGTTTGGCGGGGAACCCGGTGCCGTGATCCCGCGCGGCTCGCCTTTCGTCAGTGACGCCGCCAAGGTGAACCTCCCCGATCTGGCCCGGGTTAAAATCGAGCTGTTCCTGCCGAGCGACACCGGTCCTTGCACTTGCCATCTCACGGGCCTCGACGAGCTCGCCGTCTCGCCGCCGGGGAACCATGTCGGCAAGCCGTTCGAGCCGGTCGGCCGCGCGCAGCACCGCGCGTTCCTTTCGGCGGTCGAAGTCAATTCGCCCGACGCGCCCGGCACCATCGTCGCGTTCGGCGACTCCATCACCGATGGGGTCGGGTCGACGCCAGGGGCCAACCGCCGGTGGCCCGACATCCTTGCCGAACGATTGCAGGCGGCCGACCTTGAATGGGCGGTCGCCAACGCAGGGATCAGCGGCAATCGCGTCCTCAGCCCCGGCATGGGCGAAGCAGCGCTTGCTCGCTTCGACGAGGACGTGCTGAGCCTGCCCAACGTGAAGTACCTGATCGTCTTCGAAGGGGTGAACGACATTGGCAACCGGTTCGGGCCGCAGCGCGGGGGGCCGCAATTGCCGGGCCTCGACCAGCCCGAAATCACCGTCGAGCAGATGATTGCCGGTTACAAGCAGTTGGTCGCCCGGGCACACGCCAAGGGCATCAAGGTAATCGGCAGCCCGATCGGACCCTACAAAGGCGCGAGCTACTGGTCCGAGGAAGGCGAGGCGGCACGGCAACGGATCAACGAATGGATCCTCAACGGGGGAGCATTTGACGGCATCGTCCGGTTCGACACCGCCTTCGCCGACCCTGCCGACCCGCTGACGATGCGCGACGGCTTCCACATGGGAGATTTCCTACACGGCAGCGACGCGGGTCTCAGGGCTGTAGCAGAGTCGATCGACCTCAGGCTATTCCAGAAGGATTGATCGGCGCATAGCTGCCCCAGCAACTTTGTTGCACGAGCTTGGAACACCAGGACCTTTGCTGAGTTGTTCCCATCACGCACTCGCTGCAGGGGAACGAGATGCCGCCGGAGAAGCGTGTACCCACGGACGGGGATGAGGAACTCGCCGCACTCGAAGAAGCAATGAAGGAAGTGCCGCGCGGCGCCATTGCCGTCGCGGGCACGTCGGTCGTCCTGCTGATGCTCTGCTGGTGGGCGATTTATCTCTTCGTGTTTCTGCCGAGGGGGAGCGTCGGATGATCGATCACGGCGCAACCGAACGGCGCATTCTCAAGACAGAGCTGCGCTGGGCGGTGTTCGTCGGCTTTCTGGTTCTGATGATCCTGGGGGCGATCGTCTACGCCGGCATTTCGATGCACATCAATCCGCCGTCCAACCGCGAGTTCATCGACCCCAAGACATTGCATCTGTCGGGCGAGTTCACCGAAGCGAACCTCGGCACCAGCGTCGATACCGATGGTCAGGTCACCACGCGAGTGATCGCCACCCAATTCTCCTTCGTGCCGCAATGCGTGGTGGTGCCGGCCAACCGCACCGTCACCCTGCGCTTCGCCAGCCCCGATGTGATCCACGGCATCCTGGTGTCAGGCACCAACGTCAATACGATGGTCGTGCCCGGCTATGTCAGCCAGGTGCATACCGAGTTCACTCGGACCGGCGACCTGCTGATGCCGTGCCACGAGTATTGTGGATTCGGACACAGCCAGATGCTCGCCACCGTGCGCGTGGTCCCGCCCGAGCAGTTCCGCCCGGGCCCTGACGGAAAGGTCACCTGTGGCTAGCATCGCAGCGAACGACGCCCTTCCGGTCCCCGCCGCCGCTCCTGCCGCTGGAGAAGGGCTGCGCTCGCGACGCCTGGTCCTGTCCCACTTCTGGTTGGCGTTCGCCGCCTTCTTGATCGCCTGCGTCCTCGGCGCTTGGCAGATGTGGGCACGCAGCCCGCTCGATGCGCCAGCGCATACCGCCAGCAACTACTTCCGCTCCGTCACGCTCCATGGGGTGGCGATGGCCTATGTGCTGTCGACCTTCTTCATTATGGGCTTCGGCTACTTTGTCGCAGAGACGGCCCTGGGCCGGCCGCTGAAGTGGCTGAAAGCCGGTTGGTGGGGCTTCTGGATTGGCGTCGTCGGCGTGCTGATGGCGGCCTTGGCGGTCATCTCAGGCAAGGCGTCGGTCCTCTACACCTTCTACCCGCCGATGACGGCCACGCCGTGGTTCTACATCGGTCTGGTTCTGGTAGTGGTCGGATCGTGGATCTGGTGCGGCGTGATGATCGCCGAGATGTCGTTCTGGAAACGCGACAACCCCGGCCAGGCCGTGCCGCTGGCGATGTTCGCAACGGTGGCGAATGCGGTCATGTGGCTATGGACCACGGTCGGCGTTGCCGCGGAACTGCTGTTTCAAGTGATCCCGGCCTCGCTCGGCTGGACGCAGATGGTGGATGTAGGCCTGTCGCGCACGCTGTTTTCCTGGACGCTACACGCGATCGTCTATTTCTGGCTCTTCCCGGCTTATATCGCTTTTTACACGATGGCCCCGCGGGAGGCTGGCGGCCGGCTATTTTCGGACACGATGGGCCGCCTCAGCTTCATTCTGTTCCTGCTCTATTCACTGCCGGTCGGCATGCACCACCTGTTCATGGACCCGGAGCATTCGAGCGGCTTCAAGTTCCTGCAGATGGTGCTGACCGCGTTCGTTTCGGTACCGACACTGCTGACGGTGTTCACCATTGCCGCCTCGCTCGAGATCGCCGGACGGATGCGCGGCGGGAAGGGGCTGTTCGGCTGGGTAGCGGCGCTTCCGTGGAAGAACCCGATGACGCTCGCGACCGGGCTAGCCTTCGTCATGCTGTTTTTCGGCGGTGGCGGCGGCCTGATCAACATGAGCTACGGCATGAACGCGATGATCCACAACACCAGTTGGGTCACCGCGCACTTCCACCTGATCTTCGGCGGGACAGTCGTGATCATGTACTTCGCCATCGCTTACGCCATCTGGCCGAGCCTGACCGGCCGCGAGTTTGCGTCGCTGAAGCGGGTACGGTGGCAGCTGTGGCTGTGGTTCATCGGGATGATGGTGATGACCATTCCCTGGCATGGACTCGGGCTCGAAGGACAGTGGCGGCGCGTGGCAGCGTTCGACTACACCGATCCTATCATCGCCACCTGGGGCCCGTGGGTGATCGTCTCGCTGATCGGCGGCATGATCCTGCTGGTCAGTGCGGTGCTGTTGATCTGGAACCTGCTCCCGGCCGGTCTCGGGCGCCGCACAGTGCAGGTATACCGCTATGCTGAGGCCGTACACCCGCCGGGCCGCGTTCCCGCCGCCCTCAACGGCTTTGCGCTGTGGAACGTGCTGGTCGCCGTGCTGATGCTGGCTGCTTATGGTTGGCCGATCGCGCAGTTCTTCGCCGATCCGCCACCGCAAGCGGTCATCCACCACATGGACCGGGGGATCGACTGATGAACGTCGGCGATCCCATCGAGCAGAGCGCCCTCGACCGCCGCTGGCGCCTCTGGGCATCGGCAGCGGTCGGCGGCATTCTCGTGGTCGGCGCCGTCATCGGGATGCTAGTGCTCCCGAACTTCCAGCGCGAGAATGCCGCGCTCGACCTGTGGACCGCGATTTGCCGCGCAGTCGGCATCACCGAAGGCTCGCCTGCCTACCGCCAGCCGATAACCACCGCGCAGGCTTTGCCCGTTTCGCAGGTCGCGTGGGATCCCGACGTCCTCGACATCCTCGCCAACGCTAATCCGCAGCAGGGGGCACAGATTGCCGCGCAAGTCTGCGTCGCCTGCCATGGCGAGAATGGGGTATCGAGCGTACTCGAGTACCCCAGCTTGGCAGGTCAATCCTCGGCGGCGATCTACAAGCAGCTCAGCGATTATCGCAGTGGCGCACGGGTCCACGAGTTGATGACCCCTTACGCGGCGCAGTTGACCGTGCCGCAGTTGGCCAGCGTCTCGGTCTACTACGGCCGCTTCGCCCAGCAGGCGACCGGTCTTGGCGGCCGCGACCTTCCGGGTGACGATTACATCGTGAAGCTGGCCCGCGAGGGGGACTCGGCCCGGGCCTTGCCAGCATGCGACAGCTGCCATGTGCCCGGGGCGGGCGGGCCGATCGAAACGCCAGTGCTCACGGGGCAGAACCTGCAGTACCTTGCCGCGCAGCTTCGCGCCTACAAGACGGGCGATCGCCAGAACGACGTCTATCGCCGTATGCGCGATATTTCAGAGAAGCTGACCGAACAAGAGATCGACGGGCTCGCCCGCTACTATCGCGGCGTGCTGTTCTGATCCGGCGCTGCCGATTGTCCCCCTCGCCTCGCCCTTGTAACGGGCGGGGCTGAGGAGAACGTTTGATGCTGATCGGCTGCCCGCGCGAAACGAAGAACAGCGAATACCGCGTCGGACTGACGCCCGAGAGCACCGAGGAACTGGTGCGACGCGGACACGAGGTCTGGATCGAAGCCCACGCAGGGCTCGGCATCGGCGCCGACGATGAGCGTTACCGCAGCGCCGGGGCCACGATCATCGAAGAGGCAGCGCAAATTTTTGAGCGCTGTGAGATGATCGTGAAGGTCAAGGAGCCGCAGCCCGGGGAACGCCAGCAGCTGCGCGAGGGGCAGATTCTCTATGCCTACCTTCATCTGGCACCCGACCCCGAACAGACGGCGGCCCTCGTCGAATCCGGCGTAACCGCAATTGCGTATGAGACCGTTACGGGCGCAGGCGGCACGCTGCCGCTGCTCAAGCCGATGAGCCAAGTCGCCGGGCGGATGAGCATCCAAGCGGGTGCCACCGCGCTGGAGAAGGTGAACGGCGGGCGCGGGGTCCTGCTCGGCGGAGTGCCGGGCGTCGCGCCGGGCACCGTCCTTATCCTCGGCGGCGGCGTGGTCGGCTTCAACGCGGCGCAAATGGCGGCGGGGCTCGGCGCCGACGTCACCATCATGGACAACAATCCCGAGGCGCTGGAGCGCCTCAGCCTCCATTTCGAGAGCCGCGCCAAGACCCGGCTGTCCAACCAGGCGAACCTGCTCGACGCACTCACCCGCGCGGATCTCGTCATCGGCTCCGTGCTGATTCCCGGCGCCGCCACCCCCAGACTGGTGACGCGCGAGATGTTGAGCTGCATGCAGCCGGGTGCGGTGCTGGTCGACGTGGCGATCGATCAGGGCGGCTGCTTCGAAACCAGCCGCCCGACGACGCACGAAGACCCTACGTTCATCCTCGACGGCATCGTCCACTACTGCGTCGGCAACATGCCCGGGGCAGTCGCCCGGACGAGCACCTACGCGCTTAACAACATGACCTTGCAACGGGCGCTGAAGATAGCCGATCTCGGCTGGAAAGAGGCTATGCGGCAGGACCCGCACCTGGCGAACGGCCTCAACGTCCATGCCGGACGCGTGACTTATCCGGCCGTCGCGGAGGAGCTCGGTTACGAGCTGCTTCCGATCAAGGACGTACTCGCCTAATCCGCTTCCTCGCTCCGCACGCGAGGAGCCTTGCCAAGCCTCTGCTCCGCCCGCACACTGCTTTGCGGGAGAGAGCGTTCATGAACGCAGCGGAGTTCGACTACGTCGTGGTCGGTGCCGGATCGTCCGGTGCGGCAGTGGCGGCGCGGCTGGGGGAAGCGAGCGACCGCACGACCTGCGTGATCGAAGCGGGCGGGCCCGACACGCACCCGTTCATCCATATCCCCAGCTTCGTCGCCGCGGCGATCGGGCGCGAGGCGACCAACTGGCGGTTCAAGACCGTGCCGCAGTCGGGGATGGCCGGACGCGAGATCCCGGTACCGCGCGGCAAAGTGCTGGGCGGATCGGGCGCGATCAACGGGATGGTCTATTTCCGTGGCCATCCGGCCGATTATGACGACTGGGCGGATGCGGGCTGCACCGGCTGGTCCTACGCGGAAGTCCTTCCCTACTTCACCCGCACCGAGAACAATGAGGATTACCCTGAAAGCGTGTTTCACGGGGTTGGAGGCCCGATCAACGTCAAGCACGTGCCGAATCCGAACCCGCTCAACTACGCGTTCATGGACGCGCTCGCTTCACTGCAGTTTCCCGCCTGCCCGGACTTCAACGGAGCCGACCCGGAAGGCTACGGCCGCCGCCAGGGCCTGATCCGCGACGGGCAGCGCGAGAGCACGGCGAAGAACATGCTCCGCCCGGCGCTCGCGCGCGGCAACGTCCACCTGCAAACCGATGCCTATGTCGTGCGCGTGCTGATCGAGGGCAGGCGCGCAGCCGGTGTCGAACTGGTCGATGGCCGGGTCCTCCGCGCGCGCCGGGAAGTGATTCTATCCGCCGGCACAGTCCAGACGCCGCAGATCCTGATGCTCTCGGGTATCGGGCCGGCGGTGCACCTTAAGGAGATTGGTATCGAGGTCGTGCTCGATGCACCGGGCGTGGGCGAGAACTACCACGATCACGTCGCCAGCCCGATGCATATGGAAACGGCAGATTGCACCAGCTACGGCTGGTCATGGAGGACGGTGCCGCGGAACCTGTGGTGCGCCCTTCAGTATGCACTGACCCGTGAGGGCCCGCTGGCCGGCAACGTGTTCGAAAGCGTAGCCTTCCTGCGCACCGATCCGTCGCTCGGTCGGCCGGACGTGCAGTTCGTGTTCCAGCCGGCCAAGCGGCTGACGCACCCCAAAGTGCCGTTTCCGATCGGTCACGGCTATGCGATCAGCCCGGTCGCGCTGTATCCCAAGAGTCGGGGCACGGTGCGGCTCGCCAGCCCCGCCCCCTCCGCCGCGCCGCGGATTGACCGCACCTGCTCGAGCACCCCGACGACATTAAGCCGTTGATCCGCGCGCTCAGGATTGCCCGTGCGGCTTTTGCCAGCGAACCCTTCGCCAAGTACGAGGGCGTAGAAGTTGCGCCCGGGCCGACTTGCCAGACGGACGAGCAGTTCGACGCCTACATCCGTGAGACCGGCTATACCGTCCACCATCCGGTCGGCACCTGCCGCATGGGCTCGGACGCAGGCGAGGTAGTCGACCCCCAGCTTCGGCTGAACGGGATCGAGGGTCTGCGCATCGCCGACGCCTCGGTGATGCCCAGCGTGATCGGCGGCAACACCAACGCGCCGTGTGTGATGATCGGGGAACGGGCGGCGGACTTCATCCTCGGCAAGCCGGCACTGCCTGCGGCCGAGCTGCCACCTGAGAGCGCGGCGCGACACAAGCCCAAGCCGAAGAAGAAGGCGGCGGCGTGAGCATTCACACGCATCCGGCCTTCTCGTCATTGCGACGAGTGCAAGCGACGATACGATCCGGCACATCATCCGTAGGCGCCTGGATGGCTTTGCTCCGCCCGCCACTCGCTATGAAGACAAGGGAGAGGGAATGGCCAAGGAGCACATGAAGTCCTGGCGGGTCGGCGACGTCACCGTGACACGCATCGTCGAACTGTGGGACTTCCAAGACGACATCCACATGACCATGCCCGACGCGACGCCGGAGGAGGTGATCGCGCTGGAGTGGCTGCACCCGCATTACGCGACGCCCGAGGGCCGGCAGCGGATGAACTTCCAAGGTTTCATAGTGCAGACGCCGGAGCGGGTTGTCGTAGTCGATTCCTGCATCGGCGCCGGTCGCCGACGCGACTTTGACGTGTTTTGCGATCTTCCGGACGGTTTTCTCGAGGACCTGGAGAGCCTCGGCATCAGCCGTCATGACGTCGACACCGTGATGTGCACTCACCTGCACTTCGACCATGTAGGGTGGAACACCTACAAGGATCCCGAGACCGGCGAGTACAGGCCGACTTTCCCTAACGCTCGCTACCTGTTCGGCCGCACCGAATACGAGGCCTGGCAGACGACGATCCGCCACGACGGCGTGCATACCGACATGCACCTTGTGGAGTGCGTCAATCCGATCGTAGCGCTTGGGCTCGCTGACTTCATCGAGCCGGACTACGCCATTGCCGAAGGCATTCGGTGCGAGGCGAGCCACGGCCACACGCCAGGCCACGTCCACGTGCGCATCTCCAGCAAAGGTGAAGAAGCGGTGATCACCGGCGACCTGATGCACCACCCGATGCAGTGTGCAATGCCGCACCGCGACGCGACCTTCGACATGGACAAGGAAGCCGGCCGGCAGACCCGCATCCGCTTCGTCGACACGTATGCAGACAGCGGCGTGCTGGTGATCGGCGCTCACTTTGCTGAACCGACCGCGGGGCATCTGGTCCGCGATGCCGACGGGGAAGTGTGGTTCAGGGGGCTGGGCCTATGACCAAGCCCATCCCTGAATACCCGTATGACATCTTCACGCCCGAGGCGGTGCGCAATGCGCGCGAGGTCGACGATACGCTGCGCGAGTTCGCGTCGGTCGTGCGCCTGGCCGACGGTACGCATATGCTCGGCCGGCACGAGCATGTCTCGGCCGGTCTGCTCGACTGGAAAGCCTTCTCCAGCACCTCGCGCCCATGGCACGACCCGAACTCGCCCCGGCCTGAAATCTTGCTCACGGACGATCCGCCGCGCCACACGCAGGTCCGCAAGGTCATCGCGGAAACGCTTTCGCCGCGTGCTCTTGAACGGGTGAAGGGCATCTTCGAAGTCCGCGCACAGGAACTGCTCGAGCGGCTACGTGCCCGCGAGGGTGAAGCGGTCGATGCGGTCAGCGATATTTCGCAAGCCTATGTCTTCCAGGTCCTGCCCGACATCCTCGGCCTGCCCGAGGAGGGCCGCGAGCACATGCACGGTTTTTCCGAGATGGTTTGGGCGACGATGGGGCCACCGGGCGAACTGTTCGACCAGGCGATGCAGCACGATTACTCCGCCGTGGTGCAGTGGCTGGAGACGCAGTGCGAGCGCGATGCGCTCGACCCCGAAGGGATCGGTGC
>JAJUJV010000179.1 GCA_029265155.1 Altererythrobacter sp.
CCGTAGCTGCCGAAGCGCTCGGCTTTGCAGACGATGCCGTCGGCGGTTGCGTAGACCGGGGTGCCGGACGGCTGCGCGAGGTCGATTCCGTAGTGGTTGCGGCGGCCGCCGAGCACCGGATGGGTGCGCATGCCATAGCTGCTGGTCAGCGTAGCGTTGTCGAGCGGCATGCGCGACGGGATGGAGACGCTGGGCAGCGGGGCCGGGGTAGCGATCCCGGTCTTGTCCATCGAGCGCCAGCTGGCGAACAGCTCGGCAAACTCGCGATCGCCCGAACCCGGAGCGGCCTTTGCCGTATCGACAACGCCGGTGATCTGCGTGGTCGTGGCGGTTTCGTTGGCCATCGCCGGAGTGGTCAGAGCGATGGCGGCCAGAGCGCCAAAACCTGCTTTGAAAAACATGCGACCTGTTTTCCCGTCCTTGTCACAGCCGCGTCCCGCAGACCGTGGATTCTTGAATCACGGACCGCCCCTGGCCCGCAGCAAAATCTGTGAGATGGTCGGAACCCCCCGCCGTCTCAGCGATTGGGGGTGTACGGGGGTAAAAGTTAACTACGCAACACGGTCGTAGAAATCCCGCGACAAACCGGCTGCCGCACGCGCTGAGTCGTTGAACGGCGGCTTCAAGGTCCCCCTAAAGTGCCGCTCGACCAGCATTTTCCACTGCTGTCCGGGCAGAATCCCCTCTGCCTTGCAGAGCGCGACGAAGTGCTTGGTTCCAAACGCAACGTGGCGAATTTCATCGTCAAGGATTCGCTGCAGGATGCGCGCGCCGTGGGCGTCGCCCTGCGCCAGAGCCCGGTCGCGCGTAGCCGGTGTGACGTCGAGCCCGCGCGCTTCCAGCACCATCGGTACGACCGCGAGTCGCGCCGCAACGTCATGGCGAGTTGCTTCCGCGGCTTCCCACAACCCGCCGTGAGCCGGGAGCGCGCCGTAATGCGAGCCGAAGGCGCGCAGCTTGCGGTCGATCAGCGCGAAGTGCATCGCTTCGTCGGCGGCGACGGAAAGGAAGTCGGAGACGAATTCGCGCCCCATCTGCGCGCCGAACCGCCCGGCCATGTCGAGCGCGAGGTCGATCGCCACGAACTCGATGTGGGCCAACGAATGCCACAGCGCGGCGGCCTTGCGCTGCGAGCCGCCGGCGTTGCGTTTGGGCATCCGGTTCGGCGGCAGCAGCTCGAGTGCGGCCGGCCAAGCCGGTCGGTCGGGCATGGCCGCTGCGAAATCCCACGAGAGATCGCCCTTGCGCCACGCTCTTACCAGCGTGCGCGTGGCCATCACCTTGTCGCGCGCCTCGCCGGTGAGCAGAGTGCGGCGAATCGCCTCGGCGACCGACGTCATTGCCGTGGCGGTCACAGCGCCTTGGCGGTGTCGAGCACTTCGGCAGCGTGGCCTTTGACTTTCACCTTGCGCCAGATGCGGGCAATTCGCCCTTCGGCATCGACCAAGTAGGTGGTGCGGTGCATGCCCATGAACTTGCGGCCGTAAAGCTGCTTTTCGCCCCAGACGCCCAGCGCATCGGACAGCCCCTCCTCCCCATCGGTGGCGAGAGGAACCGCAAGGCCGTGCTTGGCGGTGAACTTCGCGTGCTTGGCCGGCGGATCCTTGCTGATCCCGAGGACGGCAGTGCCGGCCTTCTCGAACTCGGGAAGCAGATCCGAAAAGTCCTTGCTCTCGACCGTGCAGCCAGGCGTGTCGTCCTTCGGGTAGAAGAACAATACCAGCTTGCGGCCGCGGAAGTCGGAAGGGCGGACGGCACCGCCCTCGGGCGTCTCCAGCGCGATGTCGGGAAGGGTATCGCCGATGTCGGCAGGCTCGCTCATGAATCGATCTCCAGTTTTTCGCCGAAGGTCTCGGCCCAGACGGCGGCGATCCCATGGCGTGCTTCGGCCAGCGCATGCAAGAGCGCGGGGTAATCGGCCTGGCCGCAGGCTTGGGCGAGCGCGGCTTGCGCGGTCTCGTGCGGGTGCTGTCCATCGGGCGCGAGCAGCCGCGCGGCGACGAGCAGGCGGGCGAGCAGCTTGTGGTGATCGATGAACGAGGGCGGGAGCAGACCCGCCGCGATCAGCTCGCCAATCGCTTCTGCGAGCGCAGGGCGAAATGCGGTGCGTTCGCGCAACTGCAAAAAATGGATGATGAATTCGCCGTCGACGAGGCCACCGCGCAGCAGCTTGGCGTCGAGCGGGCCGGCCGGCGGCTTATGGGCTGCCATCTCGGCCCGCATCGTCAGCACGTCGGCGCGCAGCGTGGCTGGATTGCGCGGCGACTGCAGGACTTCGCTGATCGTCTCTGCAAGCCGCTCCCGCGCCTCGGCCGACCCGAACACCGGCCGAGCGCGGCATAGGGCCATGTGCTCCCACGTCCAGGCGTTCTCGCGCTGATAGCGGGCGAAGCTGTCGAGGCTGACAGCAAGCGGTCCCTGGTTGCCTTGCGGGCGCAGGCGGGTGTCGACTTCGTAGAGCGCGCCTTCGGCGGTGGGAACGCTGAGCGCGGCGGTGACACGCTGGGCCAGGCGGTTGAAATAGAGCGAGGCGGTGAGCGGCCGGCGACCGTCGGACTCGCCGCCGGGTTCGCCGCCGAACAGATAGACCAGATCGAGATCGGATGCGTGGGTCAGCGCGCCGCCACCGAGACGGCCGAGGCCGAGCACGACCAGCTCGCAGCCCTCGATCTGTCCGTGGGCGCGGGCGAACTCTTCGCCGGCGGCTTTGCCGGCGGTGGTAAGGGCAGCTTCGGCGACACGGGACAAGCCGGCGGCGATCTCCATCGGATCGTGCCGGGCCTCGATCAATTGCACCCCGAGGGCAAATCGCTCTTCGCCGACGATACGGCGGATGCGGTCGAGGCGGCGCTCGTAATCGTCGCCGGTTTCGCCCCGCTGCATTCGCGCCGCTAAGTCCTCGACCGTGCCGGGCAAGTCGAACGCGCTGCGGTCGATCAGCCGGTCGAGCAGCTCGGGACGGCGCGCCAATTCGTCGGCGAGCGGCGGGGCCAAAGTAAGGACGCGCAGAACGATCTCGAGCAAGCCCGGCCGCTGCTCGAACAACCGGAACAGGTTCACCGCGGTCGGAAGGCGCGACAACAGCGTTTCCCAGCGAGCGAGCGCGCGATCGGGATCGGCGGCCTGAGCGACTGCCTCGATCAGGTCGGGCAGCATCGCGTCGAGTGCGGCGCGCGCTTCGACGCCGCGCAGGCTGCGGATCGTGTCGCGCCAATGGGCGGCGCGATCGATCACGCGCTCGCGCAGTTCGGCCGCAATGCCGGAGCCGGTTGCGGCGGCTGGCGTTGCCTCCCCATCAAGCAGCGTATCGTAGCGTTCGCCGACTGCGCCGCAGAGCCCGCGCAGCTCCTCGATCAGCGCCGCGCCGCCTGACAGCCCGTCGAGCCGCGCAACCGAATCGAGCGCGTCGGGCTCGCTGGGCAGCGAATGGGTCTGGCGGTCGTTGACCATCTGCAGCCGGTGCTCGATCGTGCGCAACCGGTCGTAGGTGCGGCCGAGCAGCTCGGCATCAGCGGCGGCGATCACGCCCTCAGCGGCAAGCGCGTCGAGCGCGGCGCGCGTGCCGCGCAGGCGCAGCGAGGGCACGCGTCCGCCGAAGATCAGCTGCTGGGTCTGGGCGAAAAACTCGATCTCGCGAATGCCGCCGCGGCCGCGCTTCAGGTCGAAGCCGGGACCCGGCTCTCG
>JAJUJV010000020.1 GCA_029265155.1 Altererythrobacter sp.
CCGAGTGGCGCGCGAGCGGCCATCGGTCCCGGTTCTGGTGCTGACACCTTCACCGGTGGTGGCGCGCAAGGTCGCGCTGCTCTGGGGCGCTCATGCGGTAACCATCAAAGAAATCGGCAGCTTCGAAGAGATGATCGCCAAGGGCAAGCGAATGGCTCTGCGGCACGGGTTCGGCGGCGCCGGCAGTAAGCTGGTGGTGATGGCCGGCGTGCCGTTCGGTGTCAGCGGGGCGACGAACCTGCTGCACGTGGTAACGCTCGCAGGCGACGAGCTGGAGAAGCACGCCGGCTGACCTTCGCCGCGTGATGCAATCCGGTCGCCGCAACCGACTTGCGGCACTGCAGGCTATCCGCAATTTTGCGGCTCTTTGTATAGGAGCGGCTTATGACCACTCCCTTCATCGGCTTCGCCGCGCTGTCTACGCTTCTTCTGTTCCCCGCCGCTGCCCAAGCGCAGCAGCCTTGGATCGACGCTGGACAGCAAGCGATGATCCAGCACTACAACAACCTCATCGAACAGCAGTCGACCCCCGGCCAAGAAGACGCGGTCGAAGACGCGCGGCGTGCCCGGGGTGCGAGGGGAGCAGTGGACGCTGCGCAGGACGAACGCTGCGACAGGGAGGCTGTGAAGGAGAAGCTGAGGCCGGAATACGAGCGCCGCGTGCGCTCTGAAGGCGAGGAGGCAGCGGTGGCGTGGCTCCGCGAAAAGGCATCCGAAGCTGGGCGTTACGCCGCGCAAAATTGCTAGCCGGCGGTCATCCGTCGGCAGCAAGCTCCGCAAGTTGGGCATCTAAATCATCGGCAAGCTCGAAATAGCCGCCGGACAGCGCATCATATCGACCTGACGCCAGATCGACGCAGCGCTGGGCGCAGCGGGCGAGATCGGGATCGGTGCCGTATTCGTGCGGGTGGTTCTCGATGCGCTCGATCAGCGGCTTGAAGTACTTGCGCGCATCCGGGTCGGCGGCGGTGTCGCGCGCGAGCTGTGTCGCGGCAAATCCAGGGTCGATGGCGAACACCGCTACCTTGGTCTCGGCAAGCTCGGCAGCGGCCTCGGCGACGAGGCGGTTCTGGGCAATCTTGCCCGTGCAGTAGGCCGACAGGTGCGGGGCAACGATACGGCTCGCGATGGCAGACACGCAGATCACGCGGCCGCGGTCGCGCGCTACCATGCCGGGCAGCACGTGATGCATGAACAGCATCGGCGCGCGGATATGAATCGCCTGCGCCCGCCACCAGTCGACGGGATCGACCCCCCAAATCGGACCGAAGGGCCCCGGAACCCCCGCATTGTTGACCAGAAGGTCGACCGGCCCGAGCACTTCCTCGACCTTCGACACCGCATGCTCGATCGATGCCGGATCGGCGACGTCGCAGCGAACCCCAATGGCGCGGCCGCCACGGGTACGGATGGCCTGAGCAACTGCGTCGAGCTGCGGCAACGAGCGGGAAAGCAGCGCCACCGCAGCGCCTTCCTCGGCGAAGCGTTGGGCAATCGCCTGTCCGAAGCCTCGGCCGGCTCCGGTAATCAGCGCGACCTGTCCCTCCAGAATGCACATCGCGACTCCCCTGCCGGTGGATCCTTATCCACCCGGCAAAAGAGATTCGCCAAACAATGTTTGAAACTGGAGCGGGCGAAGGGATTCGAACCCTCGACCCCAACCTTGGCAAGGTTGTGCTCTACCCCTGAGCTACGCCCGCTCATCGGCGTCCGGGGGCATTGAAGCATCCCGGTGGGAGGCGCGCGGTTAGCATCGAGATTCGGGGCCTGCAAGGGCAAACCTTGCCCCCTTCACAATTCCCCCGCTAGGGCCACATACAAGACCCGGTCACCGGGCAGGGTAACGCGGCTGAGAAGGGACGACACGTGGCAAGCATGGGCCTCAATCTCGACGAACAGAAGGCGGTCGAGCGTTTTCGGCAGCAGGTCGTCGACCCCTCGCGCACCAAGCTGGTGATCCTCGACTTCTGGGCGGAGTGGTGTGGGCCCTGCAAGGCGCTCTCCCCCGTGCTGGAGAAAGTTGCTGCTGAATATGCCGACAAGGGCGTGATCCTGGCCAAGCTCAACGTCGACGAGGAGCAGTTCATTGCGGCGCAGTTTCAAGTCCGCTCGATTCCGACTGTCTACGCGATCTTCCAGGGCCAGCCGATCGCCGATCTGACGGCGGCGCGAACCGAATCGCAGCTCAAGCAAATGCTGGATCAGTTGTTGGAGCGCCTTCCGATCGAGGGAGGCGACGCCGAGCAGAAGGCCGACATCGCGCAATTGGTGGCCATGGGTGAGCAGGTCCTCGCCGAAGGCGACGGCGAACGGGCTGCTTCGATCTTCGCGCAGATTGCCGAGATGGCGCCCGAGGATGCGGCGGTACAGTCCGGCTTGATCCGCGCCTTGCTGGCGGCGGGCCAAACGGACGAGGCGCGCGCCGCACTGGAAGCGCTGCCGGAGCCACTCCGCAGTGATCCGCTGATTGCCCAAGGCGCCAGCGCGATCGAGCTCGCGGGAAGCGGGGTCGATGATGGCGAGCTACAGAGTTTGCGCGCAGCGGCGGTCGAGCGTCCGACCGACATGGACGCACAGTTCGCCTTCGCTCAGGCTGCCTTTGCAGCAGGGCAACGCGATGATGCGGCCGAAACGCTTCTGACGATGATCCAGCGCGATCCCGAATGGAACGAAGGTGCGGCCAAGGCCAAGCTGCTGCAGATCTTCGAGGCGATCGGGCTTGAGGATCCTTGGGTCGCGGCGCAGCGGCGGCGTCTCTCGTTGCTGTTGTTCGGATGACCGCGACGCGACTCGCCATCTTCCCGCTTCCCGGGGCAATCCTGTTCCCGGGGCTGCAACTGCCGCTGCACATATTCGAGCCACGCTATCGTGCTTTGGTCGCCCACGCGCTGGCGAAAGACGGGCGCATTGCGATGATTCAGCCGCAGGGCGCGCGTGACGATGCGCCGCTCTTCGCGATCGGCTGCGTCGGCAAGATCGACGATGTCGAGGCACTGGACGACGGCCGCTATAACATCGTGCTCGAAGGTGAGGCGCGTTTCCGCCTGCTACGCGAGATCGAAGTCTCTACCCCCTACCGGCAGATCGAAGCGGAGCTTCTGTCCGAACCCGCCGACGAAGTGCTCAGTTCCGCCGAGCGCGCCGCCTTCGAGCGCGAGGCGCGACGCTTTGCTGCAGCCCAAGGCTACACGGTCGACTGGGATTCGGTCGAGCGCCTCGACGACGTGATGCTGATCAACGGGGTTAGCCAAATTGCTCCGTTCGATGCCGCCGCCAAGCAGGCCCTGCTCGAAGCAGCCGACTTGCGGACCCGCTGCGAACTGTTGGTGCAGTTGATGCAGTTCTTCGGCAGGAGCGACCCGGACGAGGACCGCGTCACGCTGCAGTAGCTCGTCGCGGCTGCGGCCGAGAAGCGTCAGATGCCGAAACTGCCGCGGATGCCGTCGAACACGTATTGCGCGGCAAGGGCTGCCAACAATACCCCGAGCAGGCGCGTGATGACCGCTTCGACCCGGGCGCCGACCAGCTTCATCAGCGGGCTGGCTGCGAGCAGGGCGAGCAGGGTCAGAACCATCACTGCCAGCAACGCCGCCAGCACGACCAATGCCTGGGAAAGGCCGCTGGCGGAGCTGGTCAGCAGCATGATCGAAGCGATTGCGCCGGGGCCGGCCAGCATCGGCATCGCCATCGGGAAGACCGAGACGTCTTCGATCTCGGGCGTTTCGCGGACCTTTTCGGCCCGGGCTTCGCGCCGCTCGGTGCGCTTCTCGAACACCATGTCGAGCGCAATCAGGAACAGCATGATCCCGCCGGCGGTGCGGAACGCATCGAGTTCGATGTGCAACGCGGCCAGCAGCCGTTCGCCGAACAGCGCGAAGATCAGCAGGATCGTGCCCGCGATCAGGCAGGCGCGGATCGCCATTGCGCGCTTTTCCGCCTCGGACGCTCCTTGCGTGAGGCCGACGTAGATCGGCGCGCAGCCGGGCGGATCGATCACCACGAACAGCGTGATGAAGGCCGAGAGGAACAACTCGATCAAGGCTTAGTGTTCCTGCGCCCTCCGCCAGACCGCCTCATCTAGTACGGGGCGGTATTCGCCCTCGGAATAGATGAAGATCTGGCTCACATAGTTGCGGTCACTGCCTTGCGTCGTCGACCAGGCAAGGCTGCGGTCGTTCGACTGACCCGAAGCCGGATACGCTAGCGCGGCTGCGCCGGGGCGCCCTGGAGCGGAAGCCGAACAGTCGGGAAGCTGCGATGCGATCATCTCCGGAGGCGCCTGCGTGTCCGTTCCCTCGCTGCTGCGGTCGAGGACCCAACGATAGCTGCCGTCGCGCATCCGCTGCCAGACGGTAAAGAAGCGCCCGGTCTGGCCGCCAGGGTACTGTGCGGCTCCTTCCGTAACGGCATAGGAACCGTCGCAGCTCGACCAAACCCGTTGCGGCTGCCAGCGGACAGCCTCTGCAGGTTCGGCTTGCCGGCGCAGCCACTCGTGAGCGTTCACCGGCTCCGGGACGAACATCATGGCATCGCCGGTCGAGTATTCGCGGAACGCGGCCCACTGGCCTTTCTCCTGCGCTGCCCGGGCGAAGGCGAGTTCGGTGGCGATTATGCGGCTCGGGTTGGGGCGGCGGAGCTGCTCGCGCGCCTCGGCGCGCGTCAGGCGTTGCCCTTCGTTACGGGGAGGCCCCGCCATGCAGCCGGCCAGTACGGCCGCTGCCACGGTTGCTAGCAACGCGGCGGCCGCGGCTCTGATCATGCGAGGCTGCTGAGAGCGAGGTTGCGCAGGATGATGTTGACGATGTTGAGCAGGACGATCAGCACCAGCGGCGAGAAGTCGATCGCACCGGTATCCGGCATGATCCGCCGGATCGGCCGCAGCAGCGGCTCCAACAGCGCGTTGACCGAGCGATAGATCGCCGCCGCCCACTGGTTGTGCATGCTGACGACGTTGAAGGCGAACAGCAGGCTGATCACGAATTGCACGATTACCAGGATGATGACGATCGAGATCAGATAGCCGACGATTTGCGAAAGGGTGACGAAAAGCACGGGCGGAACAGCCTCCAATTGGGTCGCATGTGACTAGCCGACCCTGTCGGGGTGCGGCAAGCGGCGCGTCGCTAGCCTAGCTGCGGCGCGAGCGCTCGAGGTTCTCGACGAACGTGCTCGATTGCAGCGTCCAACGCAGTTGGTCGGGCGTCGCTCCCGGCACGTCGTTGACCCGGCGCAGCACGACGGCTCCTTCGACGGCAGCCTTGGCCGGATCGCCAGCGTCGGTCAGCCGTCCTTCGAGAGTGCAGTACAGCGAACCTGCTGCGCCTTCTGTCGAAGGCTCTTCCCAATCCACACTGGGCTCCGCGTAACCGCCGAATACCGCCTCGATCCGCGCAGCATCGATCACCGGATCGTCCCAGACCAGCGCTGCCTGGGCATATTCGCGGCGGGCGATGGAGTCTGCGTAGAACGCAGCGACCTCGCCGCAATCGCTGCTGGCCAAGACGGGGAAGTCGGCTGCCTGAGGCGGCAGGGCGGTGGGCGTCTCGCCCAGGGCGGGCCGCAGAGTGTCGGTCGATTCCTGCGCCGGCTCGTCGGGGCCACCGCACCCGGCGAGCAGGGCCAGAGCCAGGAGAGGGCCGGCGCTCCTCACCCGGCGCGCACTAGCGTGCCGGCGCCGCGGCTGGTGAAGAATTCTAGCAGCATCGCGTGCGGCACCCGCCCGTCGAGGACCACCGCGGCTTCGCACCCGGCTTCGACGGCTTTCACGCAAGTCTCCAGCTTCGGAATCATGCCGCCGCTGATCGTGCCGTCCTGGCGGAGGCTGGCGATGTCGGCGGGCGTAAGGTCAGTCAGCAGGCCGCCGTTCTTGTCGAGCACGCCCGCGACATCGGTCAGCAGGAATAGCCGGGCCGCGCCAAGCGCCGCAGCGATCGCGCCGGCCATCGTATCGGCGTTGATGTTGTAGGTGTGGCCTTCCTTGTCGGCGGCAATCGGCGCGACGATCGGGATCATGCCCGCTTGGCACACCGTGTCGATGATCGCGGTGTCGACTGTCTCGGGCTCACCGACGAAGCCGAGGTCGATGATCTGCTCCTGATCGTCGGCATCGCGGCTGGTTCGCGACACCTTGCTCGCCGTGACCAGGCCGCCATCCTTGCCGGAGATGCCGATCGCCTTGCCGCCAGCTCGCGCGATCCAGCCGACCAGTTCCTTGTTGATCGCGCCGGACAGGACCATCTCGGCGATATCCGCCGTCGCCTTGTCGGTCACCCGCAGGCCGTCCACGAAGCGCGATTCAACTCCGAGCTTCTTCAGCATCGCGCCGATCTGCGGTCCGCCGCCGTGCACTACGACCGGGTTGATACCGACGGCCTTGAGCAGGACGATATCTTCGGCGAAATCGTGCGCGGCTTCGGGATCGCCCATAGCATGACCGCCGTATTTCACCACGAAGGTGCGTCCGGCGTAACGCTGGAAATAGGGCAGCGCTTCAATCAGCGTTTCGGCCTTGGCGAGCATCTGTTTTTCGTCTGGGGCGGTCATGGGGGCGCTGATTAGGGACTGGCGGAGGCAGCCGCAATGGCCAGCGACCCGCGGGCGAACCGGACCGGCCGCGGCTAAGGCTTCCGCTCAGCTTTCCGAATTCGCCGCCAGCATGCGCTGAAGCACGGTAACGCGCTGCCGTTCCTCGGTCCAGGCGCGCTCGGGATGAGCTTCGATCAGGTCGAGAAGGGTGCGCAATTCCCGCTCGCGATCTGCAGTGGTCGTTTCGTGCATTTGGCACTCCTCAGTCGAAGATTTCCTCCAGCCAACTCTTGCGTTTCTTGTATGGCTTGCCGCCGTAGCCGCTGTGTCCTGGGCCATGACCGTAACCGCCGTGCGTGTAGCCGCCCGGCGACCACGGGTTCTGTCCACCGCTAGGGTGAAGCGGGGCAGACGGCTGCGGCGATGAGGCTGAAGCGGCGGGCGCAGGAGCTTGCGGCACGCTGCGCTCGATGATCTTATCGAGCTCGCCGCGATCCAGCCAAACACCGCGGCATTGCGGACAGTAATCGATTTCGATGCCCTGCCGATCGCTCATCGCGAGCGGCACGCGGCAGACCGGGCATGGCATGGCGGCAACTTCGGCTTCAGTGCGCATGGTTTCTCCTGCGTTTTATCATGATTGGCGGGCGCTCCCCACGTTCCATTCGCCGCTCCAATCTTCGGGTTCCGGGGCAAGTCCGACGTAGGGAAAGTGGTCGCGGATATGAGCGTTGAAATAGCGTCCTTTAGAGAAAGCTTCGCCCAGCGCGTTTGCGACGGTTCCGGGAACGCCGCTGTAGCGGTAGCGCCGACCGCTCACAAACTCGACGTCCAGCGCTCGCTGGTGCGGGCGGTACTGAAATGAGCGTATGACGCTAGACGGCATGCCCTCCCAACGCTCGACGGGGCAGAGATTTCCGCGCCCTTCGGCAGCTAAACCGCAGATGAACAGAGGTTAAACCCCAGATGAACCTGTTCCTCTTGCCTCATTGTTGCCGCGTTTGGTCGCTTCTTCCGGACCGATTTCACGCGTCACGCATAGTCCGCCAGCCTTCAGATTATTTGGAAAGGACGGACAAGATGCGTAATATTCTCAAATCAGCAGTTGCTATCGGCTTGCTCGCCAGCGCTGGCGTAGTCACTGCACAAACGACGGATGGGGCGGCTGTGACCACAACGGATCAGCCCAACGACACGAGCGGTGTTGTAACCGATCCTGTTACGGGAACGCCGAGCACCCCGACCGACACGACGGGCACCATTGCCTCGGAACCCGACACCGCGCGCGACCGCGTGCTCGATCGGGCGGAGGAGGTGCATGATGGTCCGGTTGACGATGTCGACGACGGAACGGAAACTGACACCGACACGACGACGACTACCACCACGACTACAGAGCCGGATAGGAGCCCCGACACGGACACCGATGTTCAGTCGGATGCCGGGGCCGTGACAACCACGACCACAACCACTCCTAGCGAGTAAAGCGCGCTGGACGTGAGCGAAGGGCGGCAGGTTCCCTGCCGCCCTTTCGTTTATGTAGCGCTTGTCAGTTGCCGGCTTCTGCCGCGCCTTCACGCATAGCACGCAGCGATGCCTCGACTGCGCTGTCTTCGCTTGGATTGCGAAACGCGTCCTCGAATGTCCGCGCTTCCATTTCCGGCACGTTTTCGAGTTGCCGGCCGATGTCCTCCGCCATGAGTTGGGCCAGCGGTTCGCCAGTGCGGGCCATTAGGGCTTCGCGCTCGTCTTCCAGGAACGGCCGACGGTCTTCTTCGGGCAAGCCAGCCGCAATCGTATAGAGCCGCACCAGTTGCACCCAGGGCGCATCGGCTTTCGGCACGTCCTCCGCCCAGCGAGTGAACGGGCCTCCGGCTGGCCGCCAGCCGTTCTCGCCGCGTTCGAGGAAGAACAGGGCGGTCGTGCCCAAAGGAAAGGTGCGACGGATGCAGGCGCCGTTATACGCCTCTTCGTGCGCCCGCTCGAACTCGAACGGATTGCTCAAGGCGAAGCCGCGGACGGCGCCGGAGTCCGGTACAGGCAAGCTCATGCCGGAAAGCTCCAGATCGCCCGACAGCATCTCCCCTTTGATCGTTTCGAGCGGACGGAGCACGATCGTACCATCCTCCGGCTCGCTTGCCGAGGCGGCGGTTCCTCCGACCACCCGCGCCAGCACGATCGTTGCGCTTTCCTGGACGAGTCCCAGGTTGGTTGGAGCTCGGTATCCCGGTGCGGGTGAACAGGCAGCGGCGGGAAGAGCGACAGCCAAGCTCAATCCCGCCACGCTCAGAGCAAGGCGGCGGGCGAGGTGCATCAAGGCGCCGGGGTGGTGTCGGTGGACGGACTTTCGGTCGCTTCAGTCGTCGGGGGCACCGGCGTCATCGGCGTTTCGGGCAACTGCACGTCGACACTTTCCGCCTCGGGATCGGTCACGATGAGCTCGCCGCCGCTTTGATCGGTGACGCCGGTTTCGTACGTGGTTTCCTGCTGCTCGCCCCCGCAAGCGGCGAGCGCAAGCGCTCCTGCTAGTGGAAGAGCCGCTTTCGCAGCCTTGGCAAGAACCATCGGATGTCTCCTTTCAGGTGCGGGAGGATCAACGAAGGCTAAGGCGAACCGAGGGCTGAGACAAGCCGATCCGCCGCTTCCTTCGGTCAGGGGGCATCAGCCGCTTCGCGCGGTGCGTCGCCAGCGGTCTCGTCCACCGGCTCCGTCAAGGTCGCAGGAGTGTCGCCTGGCGCGTCGGCAACCTGATTTCCTCCGGTGCCCGCGCCGGTGGCTGGCAAACCATCACCGATCGGCCCTGCTCCCGCGTTGGCGCCCGGGTCGGCCACATCACCAGTCACGATCGGATCCTCGACCTCGCCGGTGCGATCGCCCGATGGGTTGAGCAACCAGAACAGCAACAACAGCGCCAGCAGAGCAATGACAACGGGCCAGAGCCACTTGCCACTCGAACGGGTAGGGGCCGGGTCGGCCATGGCGGTCTCCTCTCAGTTCGCGGTTTCCGGCTCAACGGGTCGCCGGTGGATGCGTTCCGCTCCAGAGAGGCGACCTTGCCCCCAATGATGCCCGTCAGGCGGTAACCGCCTCCGCCTCGTTCTTCACGAACTCCAGCGTTGCCAGGTAGCGCTCGGCGTCGAGGGCGGCCATGCACCCGGTGCCCGCGGCGGTGACCGCCTGGCGATAGGTGTGGTCCATCACGTCGCCGCAGGCGAAGACGCCCGGGCGGGCGGTCTTGGGCGTGCCGGGCTCGACCACCAGATAGCCGCTGTCGTCCATCTCGAGCTGGCCCTTGAACAGCTCGGTCGCGGGCGCGTGACCGATCGCGACGAAGGCGCCGTCGCAGGCGAACTCGCTCACCTCGTTGGTAACCGTGTCGGTCAGCTTGAGGCCCTTCAGCCCGCCCTGGAGCGGCTGGCCGAGGAACTCGTCGACGCGCTTGTTCCACAGCACCGTGATCTTCGGGTGCGCGAACAGGCGGTCCTGCAGGATCTTCTCGGCGCGTAGCTCGCCGCGGCGATGGATCAGCGTGACGTCGTCGGAGTGGTTGGTCAGGTAGAGCGCTTCCTCGACCGCGGTGTTGCCGCCGCCGATCACCGCGACTTTCTTGCCGCGGTAGAAGAACCCGTCGCAAGTCGCGCAGGCCGAGACGCCCTTGCCGCTCAGCTCCTGCTCGCCCGGAACGCCCAGCCACTTGGCCTGCGCGCCGGTGGCGATGACCAGCGTGTGGCCGATGTAGACGTCGCCGCTGTCACCGACCGCGCGGTAGGGCGGGCCGTTCGCGATATCGACTTCGACGATGGTGTCCCACATCATCCTGGTGCCGACGTGCTCGGCCTGGGCCTGCATTTCCTGCATCAGCCACGGCCCCTGGATCACGTCACGGAAGCCGGGATAGTTCTCGACGTCGGTGGTGATGGTGAGCTGCCCGCCCGGTTGCAGACCCTGGACGACGATCGGCTCCATCCCCGCGCGCGCCCCGTAGATCGCGGCGGTGTAGCCGGCCGGGCCGGAGCCGATGATAAGCATCTTGGTTTCGTGCGTGGCCATTCGAACTTCCCGTCAAAACTGCATTTCGGCTCAGATGGGCATTCCGATCACGATTCGCGAATCAGGTCCGCCGCCTTTTCCCCGATCATGATCGCCGCGGCGTTGGTGTTGCCGCCGACGATGCGGGGCATCACGCTGGCGTCGGCGATGCGCAGGGCGTCAATGCCGCGCACACGCAGCTGCGCGTCACAGACGGCGTCGGGGCCGGTGCCCATCGCGCAGGTTCCGACCGGGTGCATCGCGCAGCCGATGAACTGGCGCACCCAGGCATCCATCTCCTCCAGCGAGTTGACGTTGGGGCCGGGGAGCATCTCGCTCTTGACGACGTCCGCCAGCGGCGAGGTGGCGAGGATCTCGCGGATCTGCGGGATAATCCGGCGGAAGAAGGCGCGGTCGTTCTCGGTCGACAATACGTTCGCCAGGATGCGCGGCTTGTCGGTGGGGTCGGCGCTGGCGAGCTTGACCCAGCCGCGCCCTTCCGGCCGGAGCAGGACGCAGGCCATCGCCACCACGTCCGGCTGCGGTGCCTTGATGCCCGGAAACCAGGGCCGTGCGAGGATGCTGGTCGGCTGGAACAGGCACTGCGCATCGGGCCGCTCGAGCTCGGGCCGGGTCTTGATGAAGCCGTTGGCGGTGACCGGCATGTTGGCGATACGGCCTTTGCCGAACAGCCCCCATTCGATCACCGAGCGGGTCAGCCTGTCGAAACGCAGATCGTTGGTGAGGGTCACCTCGCGATCGGCATTCCAGACCATCGCGATAGAGGGGTGATCCTGCAGGTTGCGGCCGACGCCCGGGAGGTCGTGGATCACGTCAATGCCGAGCTCGCGCAGCTCGTCGGCCGGGCCGATGCCGGAGAGGAGCATGAGCTGAGGCGTGTTGAAGGCGCCGCCCGACAGGACGATTTCGCGCTCCGCCTGCAGGCGGTGATCCTGGCCGTCCTGGCGGTAGTGAAGGGCGACCGCACGGCCGTTCTGCACTTCGAGGCGGGTCGCCAGCGCGCCAGTAACGACCTTGAGGTTCGGCCGCTTCATCGCCGGGAACAGGAACCGCGCCGCGGTGCTGCCGCGACGGCCCTGGTGAATGGAGATGTCGGGGCTGCCCCAGCCTTCCTGATCGGGCCCGTGATGATCGATCTGGGTCTTGTAGCCGAGCTTGTTCACCGCCTCCATGAAGCGAGGAAAGAGCTTGTCGTCGGGAATGTGCTTGGTGATCGACAGCGGCCCGCCCTTGCCGTGGTAGTGATCGGCCGCGCCCCAATGGTTCTCGCTCTTCTTGAAGTAGGAGAGCACGTCGTCATAGCTCCAGCCCTCGAGCCCTAGCTGGCGCCACTCGTCGTAATCGCGGGCGTGGCCGCGGGCGTAGAGCATGCCGTTGATCATCGACGATCCGCCAAGGCCCTTGCCGCGCGGCTGGCGCAGGCGGCGGTCGTTGGCAAACGGCTCGGGCTCACCTTCGTAGCCCCAGTTGAAGCGCTTATCGACCATGACCATCGGGAAGGCGATCGGCATGGCCAGCAGCGGATGCCGCTCGCGCCGCCCCGCTTCGATCAGGGTGACGGTGACGCTGGGGTCTTCCGAAAGCCGTGCGGCCACCACCGCGCCCGCGGAGCCTGCGCCGACGACGATGTAGTCAGTGGACTGGATCATTTGCTTGAGAAGCGCCCTGAAAGGATTTTGACGATCTTGCCGCCGGCGGTCTTGTACATGTTGATGCTCTCGACGATCCGCACGTCGCCTTTCATCGTCGGCCACAGCTCGAAATCGGGCCAGTCCTTGATGGTGGTGAACTTGGTTCGGCTGTGCAGCGCGGCGCCGTTTGGGGCGACGATCAGGTCGAGGACTTCGAGCTCCTCGGCGATGTGCTCGAACACGCCGGTGTAGAAATCGACGATGCCCTGCGCGCCGACGATTTGCTTACGATCGCCGAGATTGAATTCGACGTCCTCGGCGTAGAACTTACTGAACCCGGCGAAGTCGGGGGCGTTGAAGGCGGCAATGTACGTGCGGAAATCGTCCTCGGTCATGTCAGGCAGCCTTGGCGGAAGATTACAAAGATTACGCCCTCCCCTGGTTTAGCGGAAAATGAGGGGAGGCCGCGTGCGTTCAGGTCGGTTACAGGAATATCAAAAAATAACCAGATAGGCAAGATGTTCTGCGTGATCATGCTGCGGCCTTTTCTATGGGCCGGAGAGAGCGGCCGCGAATGAGGTCGCTCGCCTTTTCGGCGATCATGATAGTCGGCCCGTTGGTGTTGCCGCCGGGGACGTCGGGCATCACTGAGGCGTCGACCACGCGCAGGCCGTCTATGCCATGCACGCGCAGCTTGGAATCGACCACGGCATTGGGGCCAACGCCCATTGCGCAAGTGCCGACTGGATGCTGCGTCGTGCCCGCGGTGGCGCGGACGTGGGCGTCGATTTCCTCGTCGCTCTGCACCTCGGCACCGGGAATAGCTTCGCGCTCGATCAGGCCGGCCATCGGCTCGGTGGCGTAGATCGTGCGCGCCAGCCGAAGCCCGGCGCGGGCAGTGGCGAAATCGGCCTCGTTGTCGAACAGGTTGAGGCGGATTGCCGGCAGCTCGTGCGGATCGGGTGACTTGAGGCTGACCCAGCCGCGCGCCTGCGGGTGGAGCAGGATCACATCGGCGCTGAAGGCGTGCTCGGGGCTCTTCACGAAACCGGGAAACCACAAGTGCGCGCTGAGCTTCACCGGATTGGAGAACAGCTGAATGTCGGGCTGCGCGAGACGCGGGTCGGTGCGCAGCATCGGGTTGGCGCTGTTGAGCTGGCGGGCGAACGGGCCGGTGCCGAACAAGTACCACTGCATCACCGCGCGCGCGGCGCGGTCGAAGCGGAGCTGGTTGACGAAAGTGACGGGGCCCTTGGCCGCGAATTCGAGGGGTACGCGCGGGTGTTCCTGGAGGTTGCGCCCGACGCCGGGCAGGTCGTGCAGCACCGGGATGCCCATTTCGGCGAGATGCTCGGCGGGACCGATGCCGGACAGCATCAGTAGCTGCGGCGAGTTGTAGGTGCCGCCGGAGAGGATCACTTCCCCGGCCTTGGCGGTGCGGACCTCGCCGCCCACTTCGTACTCGACACCGGTCGCGCGGCCGTCTTCGATTACGACTTTGCGCGTCAGGGCGTTCGTCACCACGGCCAGGTTGGGCCGCTTCATCGCCGGCTTGAGGTAAGCCTCGTAAGTCGAGGCGCGGCGGCCCTTCTCGTCGATCGTCAGCTCGACGAAGCTGGCGCCTTCCTCGTCACCGGCATGGATGTCCTCGGTGCATGGATAGCCGGCATTGGCGATCGCCTGCATCAGCTCTTCATGCAGCAGGTACTGGGTGTTGTTCTTGGTGATCGGCAGCGGGCCTTCGCGCCCATAGCTGTCGGTGCCGCGCCAGGAGCGCTCCATCCGCCGAAAGTAGGGCAGGACTTCGGCGTGGCTCCAGCCCCGTGCGCCTTTCTGCGCCCAGCGGTCGTAGTCGGCCGAGTGGCCGCGCATGTAGACCATGCCATTGATCGAGGACGAGCCGCCGAGCAGCCGGCCGCGCGGCAGGAACAGGCGCCGGCCGTTCAGCGTCGGCTCCGGCTCGGTCATCATCCGCCAGGTCAGCTCGGGCTTGAGCATTGCTTTCATCATGCCGAGCGGCATGCGGATCAGGAACTGGTCTGCCCCGCCGCCCGCTTCGAGCAGCAGCACGCGCGTGTTCGGATCCTCGGTCAGCCGCGCGGCCAGCACGCACCCGGCCGATCCCGCGCCGACAATCACATAGTCGAAATCGCCTTGCAGCGTCCGTCTCCCTCGCGACATATGGTATGTATCGCTTACAATCTTTATGCGCCGAGAGCGCGCCGACAACAAGCCGCCGAACGTAGTGGAGAGCCCGTCATGAATACCCAGACCCCGATCGAGACCCGCCTCGAAGCCTTCCGCGAGCGCTGGAGCGGCAAAGTCGGCAAGATGCTGATCGGCGGCGAGTGGCGCGAGGCGCAGAGCGGCGAGACGTTCTCGACCGAGGACCCGGCCACCGGCGAAAAGCTGGCCGATGTCGCCAGTGGCGGGCAGGCGGACGTCGATGCCGCTGTCGCTGCGGCGCGCGCCGCGTTCGAGGGGCCGTGGAGCAAAGTGAAGCCGGACGAGCGGGCGCGGCTGATCAACAAGCTCGCCGACCTGATCGAAGCCAACGGCGAGGAACTGGCGCTGACCGAGACGCTTGATGTCGGCAGGCCGATCCAGTTCAGCCGGATGGCCGACGTCGGCGGGGCGATCGGCCAGTTGCGCTATCAGGCCGGCTGGGCGACCAAGATCCAGGGCGAGACCAACGAGATTTCGGCGCCGGGCGAGTGGCTCAGCTACGTGCTGCGCGAGCCGGTCGGCGTGGTCGGGCAGATCGTGCCGTGGAACTTCCCGCTGGCGATGGCCGCGGCCAAGCTCGGGCCGGCGCTGGCGGCGGGCTGCACCGTGGTGCTCAAGCCGGCGGAGCAGACGCCGCTTTCGACCATCCGTCTGGGCGAGCTGGCGCTCGAAGCCGGCATTCCCGAAGGCGTGGTCAACGTGGTGACCGGCTATGGCCGTACCGCCGGGGCGATGCTGGCGAGCCACATGGACGTCGACAAGATTGCCTTCACCGGCTCGACCCAGACCGGGCGGGCGATCATCGAGGCCAGCAAGACCAACTTCAAGCGCATCAGCCTGGAGCTCGGCGGCAAGTCGCCGACCTTCATCTTCGCCGACGCCGACCTCAAGAAGGCGATCCCTGCCGCGGCGATGGGCATCTTCTTCAACGCCGGGCAGGTCTGCGCCGCCGGCAGCCGCCTGTTCGTGGCCGAGGAAGTCGCCGACCAGGTGCTCGAAGGCATCGCCGGCATGGCCAAGATGCTGCGCGTCGGCCACACGCTCGACCCCGAGACGATCATCGGCCCGCTGGTGAGCGAACAGCAGCTCGACCGCGTCACCGGCTACATCGAAAGCGGGCGCCAGGAAGGCGCCACGGTGCTGGTCGGCGGCGGGCGCAAGGAAGGCCCCGGCTGGTTCGTCGAGCCGACCGTGCTGGTCGATACCGAAGCGAACATGAAAGTGCGCCGCGAGGAGATTTTCGGCCCGGTGCTGTGCGCCCATCGCTTCACCGACGCCGACGACGCCGACCGCCTGGCGCGGATGGGCAACGAGACCGAGTTCGGCCTCGCCGCCTCGATCTGGACCCGCGACATCTCGATGGCTCACAAGCTCGCCCGCCGCCTCAAGGCCGGCTCGATCCGCATCAACGGCTCGGGCGGCGTCGACCCGGCGCTCCCTCTCGGCGGCTACAAGTCGAGCGGCTGGGGCCGCGAGAACGGCAAGGCGGGGATCGACGCCTATACCGAGCTGAAGGCGGTGTCGGTGGCGCTCGACTGATAGCCCGCTCGCCCGGCGCTCAGCGCCAGCGGCGGGCGAGCAGGAACAGGACGGTCGGCCAGAACACGGTGTTCAGGATGTCGACGACGGGCTCGAGCGTTCCCGGGCTGCCGCCGAACGACCAGTCGAACACTTCGTTGAGCACGGCGAAGAACGCGACCAGGCTCAGCGGCACGGGCGAGCGCATCTTCTTCTTCAGCAGCCACGCCGATAGCACGAAGATGGCGAGGCCGGCGTGCATGTGCAGCAGGTCCTCGGTGGCGCCGGTCCAGTCGATGAAGGCCGCCTTGGTGTCGGCGTAAGTCGCGACGATCGTGTCGAGCGTTTCGTTCATGCCAGGGTCGTTGGCGAATGGCGGCGCCGCCGTCCAGCGTCAGAGCGCTCGGCGCTGCATGACTTCGAGTTCCTTCTCGTCGTGCGAGCAGAAGATCGTCACTTCGCCGGCATGGCCGTGCTTGAGATCGCGCAGCCGCTCCTGGTTGTGGAAGCGCTGTTTGCGGTCGACTTCCATCATCGTCTGATAGAACCGCAGTCCCGGAGTGCAGCGGCGGCGGTCGGCGTCGAGTTCGCGGCGGTAGAAGTAGGCGTCGCCGGCATTGAGCACCCAGCCGTCGCCGGTCTGCACCGCAATGCCGGCGTGGCCCCAGGTGTGGCCGGGGAGGGGGACCATCAGGATCTCGGGCGGGAGGCCGTCGAGTGCGCGGACCCGTTCGAACCCGAACCAGGTCTCGCCCGAGCCGGCATACGTGCGCCAGTCGCGGACCTCGTTCCACTGCGCGGGCCGATAGCGGCGCCGGGCGATGAACCCCTGCCGCTTGCGCTCGGCGGCGTCGCGCTCGGCTTCCATCACGTGGACGCGCGCATGCGGGAAGTCCTCGAGCCCGCCGGCGTGATCAAAGTCGAGGTGGGTCAGGACGATATGCCGCACGTCGGCCGGCGAATAGCCGAGCGCCTTGACCTGGTGCAGCGCGGTCTCTTCCTCGCGGAAGCGGATGTTGAGCAGGGCGCGGAAGAACTTGCTCAGCCGCGGATGCGGGTGGCGGACGTCTTCGGTGCCGTAACCGGTGTCGATCAGCACCAGACCGTCGTTCGTTTCGACGAGCTGCGCCGCGCAGGGGATCAACCCGAACGGGCCCTTGCTGAAGCCGTCGAAGAAGGCTCCGCCGAACGGGCAGTCGGTGCCGCAGCGCAGATAGTGAACTCGCATTCCCGGCCAACGGCGGCCGGGAGTGCCTGTTCCGAGCCGACCTTACGGCCGCCGACCGACCGCGTCGAACGCGAACGATAGCGCGACCGAACCCGCCAGTCCGGCGGCCGATTCGCCGGTGCCGATGCCGAACGCATTGCGATCGATGCTTGCGCTGCCTTCGACGCGGCGGCGCAGGCCCTCGCCGGATAGAGTGAAGGTCAGCGATTGCGGCCGGCTCGCGCCTTTCAGCGACAGGGTGCCGCTGGCGCTGTAGCGGTTCGGGCCGGTGCGGCGGACCGAAGTGGAGCGCCACGTCGCGGTGGGATTGGCGGCGCTGGCGAAGAAATCGGCGCCTTGCAGCATGTTGTCCTGCGTCGCGTCGCCGAGCGAGGCGCTGGCGAGGCTGACGTTGATGCGGATGTCGGCGGATTCGGGGTTGTCGGGATCGAAGCGGATGTCGCCGCTCCATTCGGAGAAGCTGCCGCGGATGGTGTTGTCCCCGTTGCTGACCGAAAAGCCGAGCCGGCCGCCCGGTTGGATGGTCCAGACGGGCGGAGGCCCGGCCTCTTCTTCCTCCTCTTCGGCCGCAGCCTGTTCGACGGTATCGGTCTCCTCGGCTTCGGGGGTCGCTTCGGCAGTGGGCGCAGGGGTGGGCTCGACCGGCCCTGCGACGTCGTCGTCCGCTTCGGCGGCGGCTTCCTGCCGCTCCATCGCCGGCACGAGATACTGGTCGGCGACATACATGCCGGTGGCGAAATAGGTCACGATCACCGCCGCCAGCAGCGCGAAAGCCGCGCCGGCCTTGCCGCCCGGCGCCATCCGCCGCAGCAGCCCGTCCTTGAGCAGCACCTGGTGCCGCAGCGCGCCCGCGAGGTGGAGGACGATCAGCGCAACGCCGATCCAGGCGAGCGTCTCGTGGAGACCCTCGACCGTCTCGCCGATGCCCTGCGGCAGCGGGAGGTGCGGCCAGGGGATGACGCCCCAGAACACCGTCGGCACCTGGATCTCGGAGGTCGAGACGAGCGCCCATCCGGTCAGCGGCGCGCCGATCATGAAGACGTAAAGCAGCGTGTGGACCGTCTTGGCGAGGAAGCCCTGGAAGCCTCCTTCGACCGCGCGTGGCGGCTTGTTGGTGATGCGCCAGGCCAAGCGGGCGAGAGTCAGCAGAAGGATCGTGATGCCGACCGACTTGTGCAGCTGGTAGAGCGCGAAGCCGCTCTCGTCCTTCGGCATCGCGAAGCCGAGCGCGAGCTGGAACGCCAATGCCAGCGCGATCACCCAGTGCAGCAGGACCGCTATCGAGCTGTAGCGCTGCTGCGCCGCCTGCACGTCTAGTTCGGCCATGACCCTCTCTTTTCGTTGTCCCTCGGCGGCTTTCTGCCGTCCCGGCGGCGGTTTGGCTAGGCGCTGGCTGAATCTCGCGCTTGCAAAAAGACTGTTGTGCGTTGCACTAGGCGGAAGTGCGGATCGCCATCGTCGACGAAAGTGCCAGTCGGGCCTCGGTTATCGAGGAGGGTCTCGCACAGCTTCCGGGATGCGAGCTTTTTGTCCTAACCGAGCGGCACGGGTTGCTCGCCCGCATCGAGGAGATCGCGCCCGACATCGTGCTGATCGACCTCGGCAATCCATCGCGCGACGTGCTGGAGGAGTACTTCGCGGTCAGCCGGGCGCTCGCCCGCCCGATCGCAATGTTCGTCGACGAATCCGACGAGGAATCGATCGGCGCCTCGATCGATGCAGGCGTGTCGGTCTACGTCGTGGACGGCTTCGCGGCGAACCGCATCAGGCCGGTGGTCGACCTGGCGCTGCGCCGCTTCAACGCTTTTGCACGGCTGCAGGCGGACCTTGCCGAAGCCAAGGGCAAGCTCGCCGAGCGGGAGGCGATCGACAAAGCGAAGCGCATCCTGATGCAGAGCAAGGGGGTGACAGAGCCCGAAGCCTATGCGGAACTGCGCCGCGCGGCGATGAGCTCGAGCCGGCGCATCGCCGATATCGCCGAGGCGGTAATCACCGCCCATGAACTACTGGGGGGAAGGGCATGACCGAGCACCTGACGATCGGCTTCCTGCCGCTGGTCGACGCCTGCCTGCCGATCCTCGCGCACGAGCACGGCTTTGCCGAAGAGGAGGGGCTGGCGCTGAGCTTCCAGCGCGATGTCAGCTGGGCGACGGTGCTCGACCGGCTGCTTTATGGCCATAGCGATGCGGCGCACCTGATCGCGCCGCTGGCGATTGCTACGACGCTCGGCCGCGGACGCCCGGCGCAGCCGCTGGCGGCGCCGTTCGTGCTCGGGCTCAACGGCAACGCGATCACGTTTTCGCCTGCCCTGGCAGACGCGGTGGGCGCGCCAGTGGGGGCCCTGGGGGATCCGCGCACGATAGGCGCGGCGCTTGCCGCAGCGGCCGCCGGGGGACGGCGCCTCCGCTTCGGCGTGGTCCACCGCTATTCGAGCCACAACTACATGCTGCGCTATTGGCTCGCCGCCAGCGGCATCGCGCCGGATGCGGACGTGGAGATCGTCACCGTCGCGCCGCCGTTCGTCGCCGATGCGCTGGAAAGCGGCGAGATCGACGGGACCTGCGTCGGCGAGCCGTGGAGCAGCGTCGCCGTCGAGCGGGGGGTGGGGCGGATCGTGCTCGCCACCGCGCAAATTTGGCGGCGCGGCGTGGAAAAAGTGCTCGCGCTACGGCAGACGCGGCTGGACGAGCGGCGAGAGGCGGTGGAGGCCCTGATCCGCGCGATGCGCAAAGCCGGCGCGCACTTCGTGAAGCCCGAGAATTGGGAGACGAACGCGGCGATCCTCGCCGGCGAGCGCTATCTCCGGTCCGATCCCGAGCTCGTCCTACGGGCGATCTCCGACCGGCTGGTGCTGTCGCGCGGGACCGAGCCGATCCACTACCCCGACTTCATGTTCCAGCACCGCGAGGCGGCGAACTTTCCGTGGGTCAGCCAGGCCGAATGGCTCTACACGCAGATGGTCCGCTGGGACGGTACGCCGTTCCGCGCCGAGGACGCGCGGCAAGCCGCCGCAGTGTTCCGGCCGGATGTCTATCGCAGCGCACTCAAGGGCACCGGTGACTTGCTTCCGGGGGCGAGCTCGAAAGTCGAAGGGAGCCTCGATCGCCCGACAGCGGTCACCGCTCAGCAAGGCGCTATGGTGCTGGAGCAGAACAGCTTCTTCGACGGCCGCACGTTCGATCCCGACGACCTTGAAGGCTATTTGGCCTCGTTCGCGAGCGGCTGAAATGCTGCGCTGCAAAAATCGTTTTGCGGTGAACCGACGAATCGGTTAAACCCTGCGTATCGGGCGGCTTCCAGCGTGGGGAGCCACGGGCCCGAACCCACTTCGAAACATTGCGTGGCAACGGAGCCGCCCGATCTGGCCGAAAGGCCGTATCGAGGCGGCTTTTTGCGTGCGCGTTCTGGAAGGACAGCAGCATGACGAAAAGCTTCTGGAAGGCCGGGCACAATCCCACCCTGCTCGCGGCGTTCCTCTACTTCGACGTGTCGTTCATGGTCTGGGTCATGCTCGGCCCCCTGGCGCCGATCATCGCCGCCGAACTGGAGCTCGATCCGGCGCAGAAGGGCCTGATGGTCGCAGTGCCGACGCTGGCCGGCGCCGTACTGCGGATCGTCAACGGCCTGCTCGGTGACCGCATCGGTCCTAAGCTGACCGGTACGCTCAACCAGATCATCGTCGTTGCCGGCCTGCTCGTCGGATGGTGGTTCGGGATCGACAGCTTCGCGGGCACGATCGCGATCGGCGTGATCCTCGGCTTTGCCGGTGCGAGCTTCGCCGTCGCTCTGCCGCTCGCCAGTCGCTGGTATCCGCCCGAGCACCAGGGCAAGGCGATGGGGCTTGCCGGCATGGGCAACTCGGGCACTGTGCTCGCCGCGCTGTTCGCGCCGTTGCTGGCGAAGATGTTCGGCTGGAACGCGGTGATGGGCTTGGCAGTCATTCCGCTGGCTGTGGTGTTCGTGCTCTACCTCGCCATGGCCAAGGACAGCCCTTCGCAGCCGGCGCCGAAGCCGCTCGCGGCCTATGCCGAAGTGCTGAAGGAAGAGGACGCCTGGTGGTTCATGCTGTTCTACGGCGTGACCTTCGGTGGCTTCGTCGGCCTCTCGAACTCGCTGTCGATCTGGTTCACCGACAGCTTCGCGCTGAGCCCGGTCAATGCCGGCTATTGCACTGCGGCTTGCGTGTTCATGGGCTCGCTGGTGCGGCCGATCGGCGGCGCTCTGGCTGACCGGTTCGGCGGCACCCGAACGCTGACTATCGTGTACATCGTCGCGGCACTGGTGCTGGCGACGATCGCCACCGGGCCGGCGACACTGCCGATCGCGCTGGCGTTGTTCGTGGTGGTGATGAGCACGCTCGGCATCGGCAACGGCGCCGTGTTCCAGCTCGTGCCGCAGCGGTTCCGCAGCGAGCTGGGAGTGATGACCGGGCTGGTGGGCTTCGCCGGCGGGGTCGGCGGGTTCTATCTGGCCTCTTCGCTCGGCCTTGCCCAGAAGTACACCGGAAGCTCCTCGGCCGGCTTTCTGATCTTCGCCGGACTGGCATTGGTCGCTCTGGTCGGGCTTGTGTTCGTCAAGGGCCGCTGGCGCGCAACCTGGGGCGCCGAGCTCGAGAACGCCCGCATCTGAGCGCACCCAAGGAGAGGATGCCCCTGGAGGCGATCAAGCGCTCAGGGGGACATCATGAGGACAACACGATTGGCGGCCGGCGGAATCGCCGCTTTGCTCGGCGCCGTCGCGGTGCCGGTTTGCGCGCAGGACATCGGCGCGCCGGTGTCGCTCAGCGACGGGGTCACGGTGGACCCGCTGCTCGCCGCGCGGGTGCGTTACGAAACCGTCGATCAGGCTCGCCAGCCCGACCCGGCACAGGCGCTGACCGTGCGTGCCCGGATCGGCGCCGAGCTGAAGGCAGCGGGTTTCTCGCTGCTCGCCGAAAGCGAAGGCACGCTGGCGCTGGCGGACGACTACAACGATACGCTGCCCGGCAACGGCGTGGAGCCGTTCCCCACCGTCGCCGATCCGGAGAGCTTCGAGCTCAACCGGCTGCAGGTGTCCTATTTCCGTGACGGCGCCGGTATCACGCTCGGGCGCCAGCGCATCGTGCTCGACAACGCGCGGTTCGTCGGCAACGTCGGCTGGCGGCAGAACGAGCAGACCTTCGATGCGGTGCGCGGCCAGGCGAGGTTCGGCCCGGTCGCGATCGATGGCAGCTATGCGATGTCGCAGCGCACGGTGTTCGGCAGCGACAGCCCCAATGCGCACTACGACGGGGACTTCGTCCTGTTGAACGCGGGGTTCGACTTGGCGGCGGTCGACGCCAAAGCCTTCGCCTACCTGCTCGATTACGACGAGCGAGTGGGGTTCTCGAGCCAGACTTATGGCGTGCTGGTGACGGCGGCGATCGATTGGCCACGCTTGGGCAAGCTCGATCTCCTCGCCAGCCATGCGGTGCAGAGCGACTATGGCACCAATCCCGTGGCGTATCAGGCGGAATACTGGAACGCGCAGCTCAGCCTCGGCCTTGCCGGCTTTACCGTGACCGCCGGATACGAGGAACTCGGCAGCGACCGCGGCCGCGCCGCGTTCCAGACACCGCTCGCCACCCTGCACGCATTCAACGGATGGGCGGACCTGTTCCTCACCACGCCCGCGAACGGGCTGCGCGATCGATATGCGGGAATAGCCCGGTCGCTGCCGTTCCTGCCCGGCTTCAAGGCCGAGCTGATCTACCATGAGTTCGACAGCGATGTCGGCGGGATCGACTACGGCCGAGAATGGGACGCTGCCTTGGCCTTCAGGCTGGGAGCGGTGAACCTGCTCGCCAAGTACGCCCATTACGACGCCGGAGGCTTCGGTTCCGATACGGAAAAGCTGTGGCTGCAGGCGGAAGTGGCGTTCTGACAACGCCCTGCGAGCGAAATGCTGCACCGCAATAAAGCGCTTGCAGGTTCCGCGGCCGATGCGGTATCCACGGATTCGCAGCGGAACGGGCGCGTCCAACGGCGGACGATCTGGGCCCTTCCGCCTCAAATACTACACAAGCGTGGCAACGGCGCCGCCAGTCCTCCCTTCGGGGCATGACCGGCGGCTTTTTTGCGTGCGCATTCGAGGGATGACGACGTGAACGCACCGGCGAATTTCAGACAGGTAAAGGCTCTGCCCGAGAGACTGGTGGTCATCGGCAACGGCATGGCCGGGTGCCGCGCGGTGGAGGAAATCCTGGCGCGCGATCCGGCGCGCTATACAATCACGATCTTCGGCGCCGAGCCGCGGGTGAACTATAACCGCATCATGCTTTCGCCGGTCTTGGCCGGAGAGAAGAGCTTCGACGAGATCGTCCTCAACACCGCCGAGTGGTACGCCGCGAACGGCATCGAGTTGGTCGCAGGCGATCCCGTCGATCACATCGACCGCGAGCGGCAGACGGTGGTCAGCCGTTCCGGCAGGGTCGAGCCCTACGACCGGCTTCTGATCGCTACCGGCTCCGACCCGTTCATCATCCCGGTTCCGGGGCGCGACCTGCCCGGGGTGGTCACCTTCCGAGACCTCGACGACGTCGACAAGATGCTGGCGGCCGCCGAAGGCGGCGGCAATGCGGTGGTGATCGGCGGCGGCCTGCTTGGCCTCGAAGCCGCGCATGGCCTGTCGCTGCGGGGCATGAAAGTGACCGTCATCCACCTGATGCCGACGCTGATGGAGCGGCAGCTCGACGAGGCCGCCGGATGGCTGCTCAAGACCGAGCTCGAACGGCGCGGGCAGACGATCCTCACAGGAGCCGACACGCAGGAGATCATCGAGCAGGACGGCCACGTTGCCGGGGTGCGGCTCAAGGATGGGCGCGAAATACCGGCGGACATCGTGGTGATGGCGGTTGGCATCCGGCCTTCGACCATGCTGGCTAAGACCGCCGGGCTGGAATGCGAGCGGGGCGTCGTCGTGGACGACCACATGGTGACCTCGGACCCGGCGGTGCTCGCGGTTGGCGAGTGCGTGCAGCACCGCGGGCAGTGCTACGGGCTGGTCGCTCCGCTGTGGGAGATGTGCCGGGCGCTGGCCGATCACCTGACAGATACACCGAGCGGCTACCAGGGCTCGGTCACCTCGACCAAGCTCAAGGTCTCGGGGATCGACGTGTTCTCCGCCGGGGATTTCACCGGCGGCGACGGGCACGAAGACATCGTCATGCGCGACGCGGCGCGGGGGGTGTACAAGCGGCTGGTGGTGAAGGACGGCCGGCTGGTCGGCGCGGTGCTCTACGGCGATACGGCGGACGGGAACTGGTATTTCGACCTGCTGAAGAGGCAGGAGGACGTGTCGGAAATCAGGGATGCGCTGATCTTCGGGCAGGCTTTCGCCCTGGGCGGAGGCGCCTTCGCGGACCCTAATGCCGCCGTTGCAGCGCTCCCGGACGACGCAGAAATCTGCGGCTGCAACGGCGTTTCCAAGGGCACGGTCGTCGCCACCATCAAGGCCGGGGCATGCAGCCTCGATGCGGTTCGATCCACCTGTAAGGCCTCGGCGAGCTGCGGTTCGTGCACCGGGCTCGTCGAAAGCCTGCTGGTGCTGACTCTGGGCGACGAGGTGCAGGCCGGCGCGAAGACGCTCTGCAAATGCACCAGCTTCGGCCACGACGACATCCGGCGGCTCATCGTGGAGAAGGAGCTGCGGGCCATGCCGCAGGTCATGCAGGAACTGCACTGGACCACGCCCGACGGCTGCGCTTCGTGCCGGCCGGCGCTGAACTACTACCTGCTCTGCGCCTGGCCCGGCGAATACGAGGACGATCAGAAGAGCCGCTTCGTCAACGAGCGGCTCCACGCCAACATCCAGAAGGACGGGACCTATTCGGTCGTGCCGCGGATGTGGGGCGGGCTGACCAACCCGACCGAGCTGCGCGCGATCGCCGACGTGGTCGAGAAGTACAACGCGCCGATGGTGAAGGTCACCGGCGGCCAGCGCCTCGACATCTTCGGGATCAAGAAGGAGGACCTGCCGGCGGTCTGGGCCGACCTCAACGCGGCCGGGATGGTTTCCGGGCATGCCTACGGAAAGTCGCTGCGCACGGTGAAGACCTGCGTCGGCAGTGAATGGTGCCGGTTCGGAACCCAGGACTCGACCGGGCTCGGGGTCAAGATCGAGCGGATGACCTGGGGCAGCTGGATGCCGCACAAGTTCAAGATCGCGGTCAGCGGCTGCCCGCGCAACTGCGCCGAAGCGACGATCAAGGACTTCGGCGTGGTCTGCGTGGATTCCGGCTACGAGCTTCACGTCGGCGGCAATGGCGGGATCAAGGTCCGCGCCACGGACCTTTTGTGCAAGGTCGCGACCGAAGCGGAAGCGATGGAGCACTGCGCCGCGTTCATCCAGCTCTACCGCGAGCAGGCGCATTACCTCGAGCGCACGGCGCCGTGGATCGAGCGCGTCGGGCTCGACTACGTGAAGAGCCAGATGTTCGACGATCCCGAGGCGGTGAAGCGCCTCGCCGCGCGGTTCCGCTACTCGCAGACCTTCATGCAGGACGACCCTTGGGCCAAGCGCGCCGCGGGCGACCGCGCCGACCTGCACCAGCACCTCGCCACCGTCCGCCCCGCTCCGGAGTACGTCTGATGCCCAAGCCCGTTCGAGCCCCCATGCAAGCGAAGTGGCTCGATATCGGTCCGATCACGCAGATCGAACCGGGCATGGCGGCGACGCTGCCGGTCGAAGGCGGTGAGGAGATCGCCGTGTTCCATACGATGCGCGGCGAGATCTATGCGCTGGTCAACAAGTGCCCGCACAAGCAGGGTCCGCTCAGCCAGGGCATCGTCCACGGCGAGAGTGTGACTTGCCCGCTGCACAGCTGGAAGATCTCGCTGCGGAGCGGTGAAGCGTTGGGCGAGGACAAAGGTTGCGTCCCGACGATCCCGGTGAAGGTGGACGCGGGGCGGATCTACCTGCTGCGCGAAGCGGTCGTTCCGCCGGTACAAGCTGCGCGCGCGGCCGCATGATACGCACCACTTGCGCCTATTGCGGGGTCGGCTGCGGGATCGCGGCGACCGTCACGGGCGAGCGGCAGGTGCAGATCGCCGGCGACGGGGAGCATCCGGC
>JAJUJV010000083.1 GCA_029265155.1 Altererythrobacter sp.
AGCGACAGCATCAGCGCGCCCGAGGCGACGAAGCAACTGATCGCCGCCAGCGCCGAGAAGCCGATGACCGGCTTTCCCAGCAGGTCCACGGGCACGACCGGCGCGGTGCGCCGCCGTTCGCGCCGGACCAGCCACACAGCGGACAGCACTCCGGCAATCGTTAGCGGAACGCCGATCGCGCCGTTCTCGTGCGTCGCGAGCTGCAGTCCGCCGATCAGCAGCAGCATCGTCACCGCGCTCCAGATGCCGCTCAGCCACTCCGGCCTGCGGTCGCGGCGAACCGGTTCGGGCAGCGAGCGGCCAAGCAGCAAAGAGACGATGGCGAAGGGCACTGCCGCGGCGAAAACCCACTGCCACGGCGCGTGACCGACGATGAACCCGCCGAGCGTCGGCGCCAGCGCTCCGGACGAGGCGACGATCACGCTGTTGATCCCCATCCCGCTGCCGAGCTGCCGTGCCGGATAGATCTGTCGCAGCATCGCCGCCGAGACACTCAGCGCCATGCCAGCACCAAGTGCCTGAAGCGCCCGCAAGCCGAGCAGCACGAACAGGTCGTTCGCCAGCAGGCAAAGCGCCGAAGCGACCAGGAACAACGCCTGCCCGATCTGGTACAGCCGGCGATGGCCGATCCGGTCGCCCACACTCGCAAATGGCAGCAGGACCATGACCAGCACCAGCTGGTAGATCGTGACCACGTTGGTCACGACCGCGTTGCTGACCCCGAGATCGCGCGCAATGGTGGGCAGCGCAACGTTGGCGATAGCCCCGTCGAGCACCAGCAGCGCCGTGCCGAAGCTGATCGCCGCGATGGCCCAGTACCGGCGCGGCTTCGGGAGGCCGTCGCTTTCAGAGGACAGGGCGCCCTCTGTCGGCGCGTTCTCGGCATCCCGGGACTGCAGCATGGCGCCTATGTGGACCGGCCAAGCCGAAGCTTCAACTCGGCCTCACCGCTTCTTGGCGATGGCGATCCCGTCGATCTTGGCGCGTTCCTTGGTCGATTCCTCGGTACGGCTGAGGGCCTTGGCGATCTCCTTCAGGCCCTTTCCCTTGCTCGCCAGCGTCTTCAGCTTGGCGACCTCGTCCGAGCGCCAAGGCTGGCGGTGCCGTTCGAAACGCTCGCTCACGCCTTGGCTGCCTTCTTCTTGGCCGGCGCCTTCTTGGCAGCCGGCTTCTTCGCAGGAGTCTTCTTGCGCGTGGCCTTCTTCTTGGCCGGCCCCTTGGCCGCGCGCGCATCGATCAGCGCGATCGCCTGCTCTTCCGTCAGGTCCTCGGGCTTCACGTCCTTCGGAATCGTCGCGTTGGTGGTGCCGTCGGTGACGTAGGGGCCATAGCGGCCCGGCATGACCTTCATCTCACCGCCGCTCGTCGGGTGCGCGCCGAGGGTCTTGATCGGCTCGGCCTTGGCACGCCCTGCCCCGCCGCCGCGATTGGCGGCTTCGGCAAGCAGAGTCACCGCCGCGTTCATGCCGGTTTCGAACACGTCGCGGGTCGAGGAGAGCTTCGCGTACTTGCCGTTGTGCGCCAGATAGGGCCCGTAGCGGCCGATGCTGGCCGTGATCGGCTCGCCGGTTTCGGGATGCTTGCCGACTTCGCGCGGCAGGCTCAGCAGCTTGAGCGCCCAGTCGAAATCGAAATCGGGCAGGTCCTTCGGGATCGAGGCGCGCTTGGCATCCTTGCCGTCGCCCAGCTGCACGTAAGGTCCGAAGCGGCCGGTACGGCGCGAGACAGGCAGGCCGCTCTGCGGATCGGTTCCGATGACGCCATCGTCTTCCTCGCCATCCTCCGACGGCTGCCCGAACTTCCGTCGGAAATCGCATTCCGGATAGTTCGAACAAGCGATGAAGGCGCCGAACCGCCCACCCCGCAGCGACAGCCGCCCGCCGTCGCGCGCCTCTGCCAGGCACTTCGGGCAAACGCGAGGGTCGGAGCCGTCCTCCTTGGGCGGGAACAGGTAATCGGAGAGAAACTCGTCAAGCACTTCGGTGACTTCCGAAGGCTTGCGCTCCATCACCTCGTCGCTCTTCGGCTTGAAATCGCGCCAGAACGCTTCGAGCAGCGCCTTCCACTCCGCGCGCCCGCCCGACACGTCATCGAGCTCTTCCTCCATTCCTGCCGTGAAGTCATAGGCAACATAGCGGGGGAAGAAGCGCTCGAGAAAGGCTGTCAGGAGGCGGCCCGAATCCTCTGCAAAGAAACGATTCTTTTCGGTGCGGACGTAAGCCCGGTCCTTCAGGACCTGGATCGTCGAGGCGTAAGTCGAGGGCCTGCCGATGCCGAGCTCCTCGAGCCGCTTGACCAGGCTCGCTTCGGAAAAGCGCGGCGGCGGCTGCGTGAAGTGCTGGTCGGCAGTGACGCCGAGCTTCGCCGGCGCATCGCCCTGGCGCATGACCGGGAGCAGCGCGGCGTCTTCATCCTCGTCCTTCTGGTCGCGCCCTTCCTCGTACACGGCGAGGAAGCCTGGAAACTTCACCACCTGGCCGGTGGCGCGCAGCTCGTGGCGCCCGGTGGGGTCGCGCAACGTGACCGTGGTCCGCTCCAGGCTGGCGGCGGCCATCTGGCTCGCCATCGCACGCTTGAAGATCAGGTCGTAGAGCTTGGCCTCGTCACCCGAACCCGCTCGGTCGCGGCTGAAGTCGGTCGGCCGGATCGCCTCGTGCGCTTCCTGCGCGTTCTTGGCCTTGGTCTGATAGATGCGGGGCTTCTCGGGCAGGTAGTGGCCGCTGAAGCGCTCGGCGATCGCCTTGCGCGCAGCACTGATCGCGCTGCCGTCCATCTGCACGCCGTCGGTACGCATGTAAGTGATCGCGCCCGCCTCATAGAGCGACTGCGCGAGCCGCATCGTGTGGCTCGCCGAGTAGCCGAGCTTGCGCGCGGCTTCCTGCTGCAGTGTCGAAGTGGTGAACGGCGGCGCCGGATTTCGCTTGAGCGGCTTGGTTTCGACGGCCTCGACGGTGAACCGCCCGCCCTCGACGGCCGCCTTGGCGCGGTCTGCGGTGCCCTTGTCACCGATCGAGAGCCGATCGAGCTTCTGCCCGTCGAAAGTGACCAGACGCGCGTCGAACTCGGTCCCGTCGTGTTGCATGCGCGCGACGACCGACCAGTATTCCTGCGGCACGAACGCTTCGATCTCGCGCTCGCGGTCGACGATCAGCCGCAGCGCGACCGACTGCACCCGCCCTGCGCTCTTCGCGCCCGGCAACTTGCGCCACAGCACGGGTGAGAGCGTGAAGCCGAACAGATAATCGAGAGCGCGGCGGGCGAGATAAGCGTCGATCAGGTCAGTATCGAGATCGCGCGGCTGCGCCATCGCTTGCGTGACGGCGTCCTTGGTAATCGCGTTAAAGGTGACGCGTTCGACCTCCTTGGGAAGCGCCTTACGCTTCGCGAGCAGTTCCTTGACGTGCCACGAAATCGCCTCCCCTTCGCGGTCAGGGTCGGTGGCGAGGATCAGGCGGTCGGCCTTCTTCGCCGCATCGGCGATTTCCTTCACCCGCGAGGTCTTGTCGCGATAGGTCTCCCAGTCCATCGCGAAGCCTTCGTCCGGGCGCACGCTGCCGTCCTTGGGCGGCAGATCGCGGACGTGGCCGTACGAGGCGAGGACCTTGTAGCCCTTGCCGAGGTACTTCTCGATGGTCTTCGCCTTGGCTGGCGATTCAACGATGACGAGTTGCATGATGGGTCGGGGCAATCCTTACGTGTACGTACGCGCGAGGGTGGTGGCGGTTGGCGCGGTTCGTCAAGCGGCTCAATCGAACGTGCAGAACCAATCGTCCTCATCCAGCGGATGGCAATCCTTGATCCGCTCGCCGGTCAGCCGAACCATCGTGGTCTGCGGCAGGGTTTCAGGATTCTGTCCAGGCAACCGGACAATCGCTATGCCGCCATCGGGAATTCCTTCGGAGTAGATCACTGCCTGCGGCGGTGTACCCCCAAGCTCCGTCGAGTGCGCACGCGCGAACGATTTACGCTCGGCGCGCGCCAGCTCGACGCTCAAACCATAAGCTATGGCAATCGCAGCCGTGAGCGAGACCAGAGGCGCTAGTCGTTCGCCGATTCCGGCCCAGCCCGTTCCTTGAGGTCTCCAGAAGGCAGCGGAAACCGCGATCGCCACGGCCGTGATCACCGCGAACGGCCAAAACAGGAACCATATAAACCGAAGCAGCGTAGGGGTTGGCCCCATCCAGTCCAGCAACAGCGACCCGCCAAAGTACCCGACGGTGAAAGTCAGGAAGATCACGATCGCCAGTCGATGATTGAATGGGAGGGCGCCGATCACTGCAGGCTGACTCTCCCTCCGGCGTGGCGAACCAACTGACCCGCGATTTCCAGTTCCAGCAGCGCCATCTGTACCGCCCCGGCGCCGGCACCGCTCTGCCGGATGAGTTCGTCCACGCTGACCGGCGCGGTAGTGAGCAGGGTGGCGATATCGGCGGGTTCGTCGCTCAGGGCTTCCTCGGTGGCCGTGTAGTGGCGCGGGCTCTCGCGCAAGCTGGAACGCGGCGCGCCGTCGAAGCCGCTGAGCAGTTCAGCCACATCCTCGGGCGACTGCACCAGCACCGCACCTTCGCGGATCAATTGGTTGCAGCCGTGGCTGCGCGCGTCGAGCGGGCTGCCGGGAATGGCCATGACTTCGCGGCCGTACTCCCCCGCGAGGCGGCGGTGATCAGCGAGCCCGACTTGGGCGCGGCTTCGACCACCAGCGTGCCGAGAGCGAGGCCGGCGATGATGCGGTTGCGGCCGGCCGGACGATAATCGCGGCCGCCGCGGCCGGCGAGTTCGGGAAGTGCAGCCAGCGCAGCTTCGGCAGAGCCGAACCGGCGCAGGAGCTGGGCGTAGCTGACCGGGCCGATGTTGGGCGAGCGCAGTAAGCGGATGCGGGCGAAAGCTTCGTCCTGTGCCAGGGCCGCTGGCGCGTTCATCCTTTCTGGCCGACCTTGGGTTCGGTACCGGCGCGGATGCGGGCAAGGTTCGCGCGGTGCTGGAAGACGACAATTACCGCGATAGCGGCAAGAACCGGCAGGAACTCCTCGTGACCCACGAAGGCCGCAGCAGCCAAAGCAGCGAAAGGCGCGAGAAACCCGGCCATTGAGGAGATGCGGGTCACCGCCAGCACTGCCAGCCAGCAGATCGCGTAGGCCACACCTACGGGCCAAGCGAGTCCGAAGCACACGCCCGCGGCTGTGGCGACACCCTTGCCCCCCTTGAACCTGAGCCAGACGGGGAAACAATGCCCGATCACGGCGCCGAGTGCAGCAAACCCGGCCGTTTCCGGCCACCAGCGCCAGGCGAGGAACACCGGCAGGTAGCCTTTGACGAGATCGAGCAACAGTACGGCCGCGGCGAGTCCCTTGCTACCCGTACGCAGCACATTGGTCGCGCCGATGTTGCCCGAGCCGATGGAGCGGATGTCCCCCTTCCCCGCCGCTTTCGCGAGCAGCAGCCCGAACGGTATCGAGCCGAGCGCGTAACCGAGCAGCAGGGCGAGCAGCCAGTCCATAACCTCCCCAATCATGTCTCGCGATAATCCACGACCTCGCACTACGGCAGCCAGAAAACAATCCGAAGCGGATTTGATGATGGGGTACCAGACGAACGAGGTTGGTACCGGTGCCGCGCTGACCTAGAAACCGGAGCTATGGGCGAGGGAGTGACGATCGACGCGCGAATGCAGGAGGCCCTCGCGCGGCTGACCGACAACGAGAAAGAGTGCCTGCGCCGCCGATTGCGGCAGCAGACCGCCAAGGAGATGGCGCTCGACCTCGGCGTCTCGCCGCACGCGGTCGAGAAACGGCTGAAGATGGCGCGGGCCAAGCTGGGGCTGTCGTCCTCGCTCGAGGCGGCGCGGCTGTTGGCGGCATCCGAAGGGTACCAGCGGACGGGAGCCCAAGTGTCGGACCTCGGAGCCGGCGGGTAAATCAGGAATGACGGGATCTCCAAAGCAGCTTTCGCAGGAGCAGCCGCAATGACCATACTCGTCGCAACAGCCCTCATGCTAGCCGTATCCCAGACCGGCAGCGCCTCCAATCAGCTAGCAAGCGCCGAAAACTGCGGAGATGCCGCCCGGACACGTAGTGCCGAGTGAGGCGGAACTCGTTCTAATGAATCAAATGACGTTCCATAACGTCGATGTCGATAACTCGGGCTATATCGACGGCTCGGAATCCCCGCTCAACCCGTCGCCAGGCGTGCAGCCGGTCTATCGCCGCGACGCAAGTGGCGACTGGGTGCCGACCGGGGAGAGGGTGATGCCGACTGCCGACGAGATACAGGCGCAGTTCTATCAAATGGCGGATAGGGACGATGACGGGCGCATCTCTTTTGCGGAGTTCCACCGCTGGTCCACGCCCAACCTCGTCCGGCGCGGCATTCCCGCCTCGTGGCGAGAGGATATGAGACACCTGATCTCGCCCGAAGGTTGACGCTGCCGGGGTGCCTCCGCCATCGCTTCGGCCTTATGGTCGATCCCGCCGCCCCTATCCTGTTGTTCGATTCCGGCGTCGGCGGGCTGACGGTGCTGGCCGAGCTGCGCAAATTGCGGCCCGAGGCGCCGGTGATCTACTTCGCCGATCTCGCCGGGCTGCCCTACGGCGAGAAGACCGAAGCGGAGATCGCGGCGCGGGTGGCGGGGCTGCTCGGGCGGCTGAGCGAGCGGTTCGCGCCGCGGCTGATCACGATCGCCTGCAACACCGCGAGCACCATCGCGCTGGGCATGGTGCGCGAGGTGCTGCATGTGCCGATCGTGGGGACGGTGCCGGCGATCAAGCCCGCGGCGGCGATGACGAAGAGCGGGGCGATCGGCCTGCTCGGAACCGCAGCGACGATCCGGCAGGCTTACGTGGACCGGCTCGAGGCGGAGTTCGGCAACGGGCACCGGCTGATCCGCCATGCCGCGCCGGGCCTGGTGCAGGCCGCCGAGACCGTGCTGCGCGGCGGCACGCCTGACCCCGCGGTGTTCAAGGCCGCTGCCGAGGGCTTGCGCTCTCAGCCCGGCGGAGCGGAAATCGACACGGTCGTGCTCGCCTGCACCCACTTCCCGCTGATCGAGCCACAGCTCGCGGAAGCGATCGGCACCGGCGTCCGCTTTGTCCATGGCGCGGAAGGCATCGCCCGGCGGATCGCCTTTCTGACGCAAGGACAGGACTTCGCACGAGAAAAACCCGACCTCGCGCTGTTCACCACTGATCCAGATCAAATCGCGTATCTGGAGCCGGCGTTAAAGAGCCACGGTCTCGAACGCTTTGAAGCTTTCTAGTTGCGAATCTCTCGCAAACTCCGGGCTTTAATCGTCGGGACCCATGGCCTAAGTGCCCCATTGACTCGCCGGCCGCGGTAACTTGCGGCGCCAACGGGATAAGTCCGCTGAACTACGACCACATCTTCGACCAAGCGATCCAGCGCCTTCATGGTGAGGGCCGGTATCGCGTGTTCATCGACATTCTGCGCAACAAGGGCAATTATCCCGATGCGCGCTGCTTCGCCCACCACAACGGGCCGCAGCCGATCACCGTGTGGTGCTCGAACGATTACCTGGCGATGGGCCAGCACCCGAAGGTGATCGAGGCGATGGAAGAGGCGCTGCATAACGTCGGCGCCGGCAGCGGCGGCACCCGCAACATCGGCGGCAACACGCATTATCACGTCGAGCTGGAGCGCGAGCTTGCCGACCTCCACGGCAAGGAAAGCGCGCTGCTGTTCACCAGCGGCTACGTCTCGAACGAAGCCTCGCTCTCGACTTTGGCCAAGCTGCTGCCCGGCTGCGTGATATTCTCCGACGAGATGAACCACGCCAGCATGATCGCCGGCATCCGCAATTCGGGCTGCGAGAAGCGCATCTTCCGCCACAACGATCCGGAGCATCTCGAAGAGCTGCTCGCAGCCGAAGACCCCAACGTGCCCAAGCTGATCGCGTTCGAAAGCGTCTATTCGATGGACGGCGACGTCGCTCCGATCCACACCTTCTGCGACCTCGCCGAGAAGTACAACGCGCTGACTTATATCGACGAGGTTCACGCGGTCGGCATGTACGGCGCGCGCGGCGGCGGGATCACCGAGCGCGACGAAGCCGCGCATCGCATCGACATCATCGAAGGAACGCTCGGCAAGGCGTTCGGCGTGATGGGCGGCTATATCGCCGCTGACGCTAAGATCATCGACTGCATCCGCAGCTATGCGCCCGGTTTCATCTTCACCACTTCGCTCTCCCCGGTGCTGGTCGCCGGCGTGCTGGCGGCGGTGAAGCACCTGAAGGAAAGCTCGGTCGAGCGCGACGCGCAGCAGGCCGCTGCCGCCCGTCTCAAGCAGATGTTCCGTGAAGCCGGCCTGCCGGTGATGCATACGACCACGCACATTGTCCCGCTAATGGTGGGCGACCCGGTGCGCGCCAAGAAGATCAGCGACATCCTGCTCGCCGAGTACGGCGTCTACGTTCAGCCGATCAACTTCCCGACCGTGCCCCGCGGGACCGAGCGTTTGCGCTTCACGCCCGGCCCGGCGCACAGCGAGGCGATGATGCAGCAGTTGACGGACGCGCTCGTCGAGATTTGGGACCGGCTCGAGCTCGAGTTCAAGAAAGCCGCCTGAGCGTGGTGGGCGGGTGCTCCCCGCCCCACTTGCTACTTTAAGGTAACCTCAAGCCCTTCTTCCGTCACGGGAGAGCTTTGCTGAGCCGCGCCCTTGTCCGGCTCTTCTCACCTTTCCGTTCGCCTAAGCCGGTCGAAGCTCGTTTCCACGTGCTTCGGCCGGCCTAAGCACGACGATGCCCCAGCACGCGGGGGCAGCCGATAGCGGCGACTCCGGCTGCTTGCGTGCGGGATCAAGTGCGGAAGGACCGGTGCCCGAAGGTGGCCGATCCGCAACAGATGAGTCTCAACCGTATCCGTGGATACGTTTCCAATTGCGCCAGCCCCGCCGCGCGGTAAACCCCGGCTCACTGGGGGAGGACGCGGTGAAGCTCGAGTCGATCGTCGGATATCGGTTGGACATGGCGCGCTGCGCAGCGTTGCGCAGCATCCACCGGCTGCTCGACGATACCGGGTTCCGGCCGGCCGACACCACCGCTCTGCTACTGATCCGCGAACGTCCGGGGTGCGACCAGTCCGAGCTTGGACGCGCGCTCGCAGGCAATCGCTCGGTCGGCATGAAAGTGGCGAGCCGGCTGGAGAAGCGCGGGTTGCTGATCCGCGGCGAAGGCCGCAACCGGCGCAGCAAGGGACTCTACATTACGCCCGAAGGCGAAGCGAAGCTGAAGGAGCTGCTCGCCGTGCACGCCGAAGCCGAAACGCGGCTGATCGCAGGCTTGGAGCCCGGCGAGCGCGCGCTGCTGCTGAGCCTGCTGAGTAAGATCGAACAAGCGGTGATCGACGAGGAAGCCGGACTTTCCGCAGGAGGAAAGGCGGCAGCCTAACGACGATAGAGGGCAAAGCAGCCTTCCCCGACGAAGGCCGCGGCGCCGGAGCAAGGGGAGAAGACAGCCATGACTATCCGTAAGTGCCTGCTGGGGTCGACAGCCCGGGCGATAATCGTCGCGACACCAGCGCTGGCGCAGGCCCAGAACGCCCCGCCGCCAGAGGCCGCCGAGCCTTCAAACCAGGGTGACGTCATCCTGGTAACCGCGCAATTCCGCGAGCAGAACCTGCAGGACACCCCGATCGC
>JAJUJV010000037.1 GCA_029265155.1 Altererythrobacter sp.
CCCGAAAGGCCCAACGAGCGGTTGGTTTACAGCTGCTCTCCCGCTGGGGATTGAAGCGCCCGCACGCGGTCGGCGGAGGGCGGGTTGCATAGCCTTGCCCCCTTTGCTAGGGGCGCGCCAGCCTCACCGGGATGCTTGTGCAAGTCCCCGTTCGGTAGGCCAAACATTTCCGTTCTCCGGACCCAAGAGGACCTTCGCGCGTGGAGCTTTCCGCCGGTATTCAGGCCAGCCTGGCAGGGCGTTATGCCTCGGCCTTGTTCGATCTCGCCAGCGAGGCGGGCACTGTGACTGCAGTCGAGGCTGACCTCGATACGCTGAACGACGCGCTGCGCGAATCAGCGGAGCTGCGGGCGCTGATCCGCAATCCCGAAGTCAGCCGCGACGCGCTCGGCAGAGTGCTTGAGGGTATCGGTGCCACGCTCAACCTGTCGCAACTGACCCGCAATTTTCTCGGCGTGCTGGCGAAGAATCGCCGCGTGGCGGAGCTGCCGGACGTAATCCGCGCGTTCCGGTCGATCGCCGCCGCCCAGCGTGGCGAAGTGACCGCCGAAGTGGCCAGCGCTCACCCCCTTACCGACGAGCAGCTCTCGACGCTCGAGCAGAAGCTCCGCGCCCGCGAAGGCCGCACGGTGAAGCTCAAGACTCGCGTCGATCCCGACCTGCTTGGCGGGCTCGTCGTCACTATCGGTTCGAAGCGGATCGACAGCTCGATCCGTTCGCGTCTCACTACCCTCGCGCAAGCGATGAAAGGCTAGCAATGGAAATCCGCGCCGCAGAAATCTCCAAGGTCATCCGCGACCAGATCGCCAACTTCGGCACCGAGGCTCAGGTCTCGGAAGTCGGCAGCGTGCTTTCCGTAGGTGACGGCATCGCGCGCATCCACGGCCTCGACAAGGTTCAGGCCGGCGAGATGGTCGAGTTCGCCAACGGCGTTCAGGGCATGGCGCTCAACCTCGAAGCCGACAACGTCGGCGTCGTGATCTTCGGCTCCGACTCCGAGATCAGGGAAGGCGACAGCGTCAAGCGTACCGGCACGATCGTGGACGTTCCGGTCGGCAAGGGTTTGCTCGGCCGTGTGGTCGACGCGCTCGGCAATCCGATCGACGGCAAGGGCCCCATCGTGTCCACCGAGCGCCGCCGTGTCGAGGTCAAGGCTCCGGGCATCATCCCGCGCAAGTCGGTGCACGAGCCCGTGCAGACCGGCCTCAAAGCGATCGACGCTCTGGTGCCGATCGGCCGCGGTCAGCGCGAACTGATCATCGGCGACCGCCAGACCGGCAAGTCGGCCGTCGCGATCGACACCTTCATCAACCAGAAGGAAGTCAACGCCGGCACTGACGAATCGAAGAAGCTCTACTGCATCTACGTGGCCGTCGGTCAGAAGCGTTCGACTGTCGCGCAGATCGTCCGCCAGCTCGAAGAGAACGGCGCGATGGAGTACTCGATCGTCGTCGCCGCGACCGCGTCCGAGCCCGCTCCGCTGCAGTACCTGGCGCCCTATACCGGCGCGACCATGGGCGAGTTCTTCCGCGACAACGGCATGCACGCCGTGATCGTCTACGACGACCTTTCCAAGCAGGCCGTCGCCTATCGCCAGATGTCGCTGCTGCTGCGCCGCCCGCCGGGCCGCGAAGCCTATCCGGGCGACGTGTTCTACCTGCACTCCCGCCTGCTCGAGCGCGCGGCCAAGCTCAACGACGAGAACGGTGCCGGCTCGCTGACCGCACTGCCGATCATCGAAACGCAGGCAGGCGACGTGTCGGCCTACATCCCGACCAACGTGATCTCGATCACCGACGGCCAGATCTTCCTCGAAACCGGCCTGTTCTACCAGGGCATCCGTCCGGCGATTAACGTCGGTCTGTCGGTGTCGCGCGTGGGCGGTGCCGCCCAGACCAAGGCGATGAAGAAGGTCGCCGGCTCGATCAAGCTCGAGCTCGCGCAGTACCGCGAGATGGCTGCCTTCGCGCAGTTCGGATCGGATCTCGATGCCGCGACGCAGCGCCTGCTCAACCGCGGCGCGCGGCTGACGGAGCTGCTCAAGCAGCCGCAGTTCTCGCCGATGCCGTTCGAGGAGCAGACGGTGTCGATCTTCGCCGGTACCAACGGCTACCTCGACGCCATCCCGGTCGAGCGTGTCACCGATTACGAGAGCCAGATGCTGGCGTTCATGCGCGCCGAACATGCCGACGTGCTCGCTCTGATCCGCGAAAGCCGCGAGTTCAGCGACGAAGCCCGCGACAAGACCAAGGCCGCGCTCGACACGTTCGCCAAGCAGTTCGCGTAAGTAAGGAAGCGCCGTGGCCTCGCTGAAGGAACTCAAGGGCCGGATCAACTCGGTCAAATCGACCCAGAAGATCACCAAGGCCAAGCAGATGGTCGCCGCCGCGAAGCTGCGCAAAGCGCAGGCCGCGGCCGAGGCCGCGCGTCCTTATGGCGAGCGGCTGGCGGCGGTGATGGCGAGCCTCGCCGCCAAGGTCGCCGGGCAGGACAATGCCCCCAAGCTGCTGCGTGGCAGCGGCGCGGCCCAACGCCACCTGCTGGTGGTGGCGAACAGCGACAAGGGCTTGGCGGGCGCGTTCAACTCGAACATCGTCCGCGCGGCTCTCGCCAAGGCGGCCGAGCTGAAGGCTGACGGCAAGGACGTCGAGTTCTACCTAATTGGCCGAAAAGGCCGCGCCCCGATCCGGCGCGCCTACCCTGACAACGTCGGCCGCATGTTCGACACGACCGAAGTGCGCGAGCCCGGCTATGCCGAAGCCGAAGCGATCGCCGCCGAACTGGTCGAGATGTACGAGGCTGGCAAGTTCGACGTCGCCCACCTGTTCTTCAGCCGCTTCAAGTCGGCGCTGACGCAGGAGCCGACGCGGCTGCAGATTATCCCCGTTCCGACACCGGAGACGGCTGAAGCGAGCGATGCAGCCGTCGAATACGAACCGGACGAGGAAGAAATCCTCGCCGAACTGCTGCCGCGCTACCTGAAGACCCAGTTGTTTGGGGCGCTGCTCGAGAACCAGGCATCCGAACAGGGTGCCTCCATGACTGCGATGGATAACGCCACACGTAACGCAGGCGAGCTGATCAACAAGCTCACCATCCAGTACAACCGCAGCCGTCAGGCTGCGATCACCACCGAACTTATCGAGATTATTGCCGGAGCCGAAGCCCTATGAGGTCGCTACTCGCATGTGCCGCGCTGGTCGCACTCGCCGCATGCAATTCCCAGGAACCTGCCGAACCCACGCCTGCCGAAACACAGGCGGCCGTCGCCATCGTCGAACCGACGCTGCCGACGCCCAACGAGGAAATCTTTGCCACCGTGTATGCCAAGGCATGCGGGGACACTCCGAAGGTCAGCACTTCGCTGTGTCGCTCGGCAGGCTTCGGCAAGGACGGCTTCATCTGTGAATTCGGCCTCGGCGACGACGAACACCGCCGCAACAAGGCCACCATCGTTCCGGGTGACGGGGAATGGACCCTCGACGCCCCCGAAGAAACCTGCGCCGCCTAAGCCGCGGCCCAACCATCAGGACTAGAAACATGGCCACCGCCCCCGTGCTCAACAAGACGACTGAAGGCACCGTCGCTCAGGTGATCGGCGCCGTCGTGGACGTCGCCTTCGAAGGTGAGCTGCCGCCGATTCTCACCGCGCTGGAGACCGAGAACAACGGTAGCCGGCTGGTGCTGGAGGTTGCCCAGCACCTCGGCGAGAACACCGTGCGCACCATTGCGATGGACGGGACGGACGGCCTCACCCGCGGGCAGAAGGTGGTCAACACCGGCGCGCAGATCTCGGTGCCGGTGGGCCCGGAGACGCTCGGCCGCATCCTCAACGTCGTCGGCGAGCCGATCGACGAGCGCGGCCCGGTCAACGCGCAGCGCACCGCACCGATCCACGCCAAGGCTCCCGAATTCGTCGAGCAGTCGACCGAAGCCGCCATTCTCGTCACCGGCATCAAGGTCATCGACCTGCTGGCCCCGTACGCGAAGGGCGGCAAGATCGGCCTGTTCGGCGGCGCCGGCGTCGGCAAGACCGTGCTGATCCAAGAGCTGATCAACAACATCGCCAAGGGTCACGGCGGCGTCTCGGTCTTCGCCGGGGTGGGTGAGCGTACCCGCGAAGGCAACGACCTCTACCACGAGTTCCTCGACGCGGGCGTTATCGCCAAGGATGCCGAGGGCAACGCCACCAGCGAAGGCTCCAAGGTGGCGCTGGTGTTCGGCCAGATGAACGAACCCCCGGGCGCCCGCGCTCGCGTCGCGCTCTCCGGCCTGACCATGGCAGAGTACTTCCGCGACCAGGAAGGCCAGGACGTGCTGTTCTTCGTCGATAACATCTTCCGCTTCACCCAGGCCGGTTCGGAAGTGTCGGCGCTGCTAGGCCGTATTCCTTCGGCCGTGGGCTATCAGCCGACCCTGTCGACCGACATGGGCGCGCTGCAGGAACGCATCACCTCGACCACCAAGGGCTCGATCACCTCGGTGCAGGCGATCTATGTCCCTGCCGACGACTTGACCGACCCCGCGCCGGCCACCTCGTTCGCGCACTTGGACGCGACCACCACGCTGAGCCGCGCAATCTCGGAGCTCGGCATCTACCCGGCCGTGGACCCGCTCGACTCGACGAGCCGCGTGCTCACGCCGGCCGTCGTCGGCCAGGAGCACTACGAGACCGCCCGCCGCGTCCAGGAGACGCTGCAGCGCTACAAGTCGCTGCAGGACATCATTGCCATCCTGGGCATGGACGAGCTGTCGGAAGAGGATAAGCTGATCGTCGCCCGTGCGCGCAAGATCCAGCGCTTCCTCAGCCAGCCCTTCCACGTCGCAGAGGTGTTCACCAACATCCCGGGCAAGTTCGTCCAGGTCGAGGACACCGTCCGCTCGTTCAAGGCGGTCGTCGACGGCGAGTACGACCACCTTCCGGAAGCCGCGTTCTACATGGTCGGCGGCATCGAGGAAGCGGTCGAGAAGGCCAAGAAGCTGGCCGAGGAAGCCTGAGCCGATGGCCCTCCACTTCGAACTCGTCACGCCGGCCCGCCTGGTCCGTTCCGAGGACGTCCACATGGTGGTCGTCCCGGGCGCGGAGGGTGAGTTCGGCGTGCTCGAGGGCCACGCCCCTTTCATGTCGACCATCCGCGACGGCGCGGTGAAGATCTACCGCACCGCCGGCTCCGAGTTCGAGAGCATCGACGTGCGCGGCGGCTTCGCCGAAGTGAGCGCCAGCGGCCTCACCGTGTTGGCCGAACATGTCGAAGGCTGACCTCCGGCACCAACGGAAACGATAAGGGCGCCCGCTGCGGCGCCCTTTTTCGTTCGGTCCGCTAATCCAGGGTGATCGCGACGAAGACGGCGCCGGTGCGCTCCTTTTCGTTCGCAACGTCGAACGCCTCGTTGATTTCTTCGAGCTTGAACTTGTGGGTGATCAGCTTGCCCACGGGCAGCTTGCCCTTGGCGATCAGTTCCACGACCTCGCCCTGCTCGGTGTAGATGTCGCGATAGGAGAAGCTCGCCGAAGGGATGAGCTGGATCTCCGACATCTGGATGCGCTGCCACTCCAGCGGGATCGACACTTCTCCCTCGTCGAAACCCCCGACGATCACCACCTTGCCGCCGCGCCGGACCATCCTGGTCGCCTGCGGCAGCGTCTGCGGCATCGAGGGCCCGCCGGCGCACTCGAACACGATGTCGGCGCCGCGCCCATCGGTCCATTCCTGGGCGATCTTCGCCGGGTCGTCGCGATGCGGGTTGACCACGATGTCTGCGCCCAGTTCCTTCGCAAGGTCGAGGGCGCTGTCGACGATGTCGGTGATCATCACGTCGGCGCCGCTCGCCTTGGCCAGCATCAACTGGCCGAGTCCGATCGGTCCGGCGCCGATGATCGCCACCCGATCGTTGATCGTCAGCCCCGACAGGTGCTGCGCATGAAGGCAGACCGACAGCGTATCGACGAGCGTCGCTTCCTCGAAGCTGACATGGTCCGGCAGCAGGTACATCTTGTGCGACGGACCCACGAGGTACTCGCCGTAGGCGTGGTACACGAACTTCATCCGCACGTCGTAGAGGTGCTCGCAGATGTTGTAGCGCTTGACGTTGCAATAGGGGCAGGCGCCGTCCCCCATCACCGTCTCGACGACCACCCGATCGCCCGGCTTCACGTTCGTGACGCTCTCGCCCACCGCGACCACTTCGCCGGCAAGCTCGTGGCCGGTGATCTTGCCGCAGAGCGACTCCTCGGGCTTGCGCCAATGCCGCAGATCGGTGCCGCAGATGCCGGCGACGCGAACGCGCACTTTCACGAAGTCGTGAGTCGGAATGGCAGGCTCGTCGACTTCCTTGAGGTCGAACGTGCCTTCCTCGTTCTTGATCGCTGCTTTCATTAGCTGGTCTTCTGCACGCGCGGTTCGACACGGAGAGTAACGACATCGGTGCGCGGCGACCGGGTCAGCGCGAACACGATCGTCTCGGCCAATTCCTCCGCGTAGAGCATCTCGTGATTGGCGATCGCCTCGCGCTTCTCCTCGTCGCTGCACTCCTGCATGTCGGTGCCGACGGAACCCGGCTGGATGACGCTGATCTTGATGTTCTTCTCTTCCGAGATCTCCTTGCGCAGCGTCTCGGCGAAGGCATCAATGCCGGCCTTCGTGGCGGTATAGACGCTCTCGCCCGGCGCCTTGATCGTGCTGCTGATCGAGCTGACGAATGCGAGCTGGCCGCCGCCTGAGGTTTCCATTCGTTTGATCGCGCGCCGGGCGCAGGCCATGTAGCCGATCAGGTTGGTCTCGATGACGTAGCGCCAGTCGTCTTCCTTCATCTCGTGGAGTGGCTGCGCACCAAGCGCCGCGCAGCAGACGAGGATGTCGAGCCCGCCGAGTTGGCGGTCGACTTCCTCGAACACCCGGTCGACGCCTTCCTTGGTGCTGGCATCGGCGGTGAGCCCCAGCGCTTCGCCGGAGCCGCCGCGGGCGTTCTCCAGCGAATCGTCGAGCTCGGGCTGGTTGCGGCCGAAGGTGAGGACTCGGGCGCCCTCCTCCACCAGCATCTTCACCAGCGCCCGGCCGATGCCGGTGGTGCCGCCGGTGACGAGGACTCGCTTGTTCGCGAGCGAGGTATGGTTTGTCTTGTCGGTCACGTGTCTATTCCCAGGTAAGGATGAAGCGCCCGCTGGCCGGGACACGGAAATCGATGCGATCCTCGGAACTTGCGTAGGGGCGAATCTTGTCGCCTCCGCTCGTGATGATCGCGGCCTCGGGTAGTTGCTTGCGCTTGAGGCGCACCAGGCTGACGTCAGCAAAGCAGCTTTCGCCGCCGTCGAGCTGGATGCTGAGTGCCCGCTCACCCGTCCGCTCGGAAGCACCGATGAAGTAGTTGCAGTAGAGGCGGAACGGCGCATCCTCGACATCGTGGTGGGAGCGAGTGGCGAACGCGAACGCCGCCCCACAGCCATAGATCTCCTGACCGACCTGGCCCGCCGGCTGACCGTCGGGGTACAAGTCTTCGAGCGGGAAGGAGAGCTCGCGATTGATCACCCCGCTCTGGTGGTCACCTTCCTGGATCGCTTCGGGTGGCAGCGCATCGGGATAGTAGAACCACGCCCGGTCGAGCACGTAGCGGCAGTATTCGCTGACCATCAGCCGCACCGCCGGCTCGAGCTGCGGGCCGGACTGTCTCAGGTACTCATCGAACCCCGCGAAGCTCTCGAAGCATTCGTACATCGCCATGTACGGCGCGTCGTGGAGGCAGGTGACGCCGAGGAACGTCTTGAAATGCCGCGCTGTGCCTAGTTGGGACTCCCAGATGATTGCGTTGTGGAAGCACCCGGCCAGGTAGGAATAGCTCTGATCCAGATAGCTCTGGTCATCGGTGATGCGCCAAAGCCGCATGCAGGCCACGGCGCCCCAAACCGTCAGGTTCGCCTGATAGAGCAAGTCGAAGCGGAGTTCCTTCGCCTTGTCGATGGCTTTGCGCGCTTCCTGCACGAACCGGTCCTCCCCGGTCAGTTCGAAGCATTGCAGCATGACGTACGCGTAGATGCCGCCGACGTCGGTTTGGCCGAACCGCTCGTCACCCCGCGCCTCCTGGATGACGGAGAAATCCTGGAGCTTGTACATGATCGGCCAGGCGTAATCGAAGTGCTGCGCGGCCTTTATCCCGTAGTCTATCGAGCTCAGCAGCAGGTCCCGGCACCGCTCGTCTCCGTCGAGCGCGAGCCGCCCCAGGTTCAGCATCGGGTGGTACAGGTACCAGGAATCGACGGCGTCGGGATCCTTCCCCTGCTCCTCTCCGACATTCGGAAGATAGCGGCGCAAGGTCTTGAACTTCTTGTCATAGAACTTCTCGATGCCGGCCAGGAGCTCGGCCTCGAGCGGGTGGGGCTCACCTTTCCAGACACCCCATTCGTGCAGCGCCTGCGCAACCGACAGCTGCACCATGACGTCGGGGTACTCACCGTCGGGGTACGGCATCACGTAGAGGTGGCCGTACTCCTTGCGGCGCGCCTGCGGTGCCGTCTGAAGGTCGCGTATCGTGCGTTCCGCGCGGTCTACCCAATCGCGATACTCCGACTTGGGCTGTTCGAGAGCCGCGTAGGCGGTGCCCAACATCTGCAGGAACTGGCGAGCCATTTCCTGCTCCGTATCCCCGGCCCAATCGCGCACCACGATGATCGGCTTGGACAAGGTCACTTCTTCGCCCGCGCGTAGCGTCACCGGATCGGGCACGCTCTGGCTTTCGGGCGTCGGCGGAAGATAGCCGAGCTCTGGCCATTCGCCCCCTACGACGCCGTAGGGGGTGGTGTGGGTCGCGAGGAAGTAGGGGTTCAGAACCGTGAGATCCTGGAAATAGAGCACGCTTCCGAATGCCGGCTTGTCGAATCGGAAATAGAGCAGGCCGCTGTTGTGCCCGCGCTGTGCCGCCTCGACGTTGCCTGTCGCGCCGATCGGATCGTCGTTCTCGTCGAGCGGATAAAGATCGCGCGGGATGAACGGGATGCGCATATCCATCGTCGGCGTGAAGGTGACCTGCGCGAGCAGACGATGCAGATCCGCACTGCTGGTCGTGAAGCAGATGCTATGGCTGCCGATGACGCTTTCGATCTCCAGCTCGAGCGCGACGCCTTCCTCCCGCTTCCGCTTGCGTACCTGGATGTCTCCGTTCGGCACGGAGGCGGCACGAAGCGCGAGTCCGCCTTGTCCTTCGCGGCGGATGATCGCCCAGACCGAGTCCCGGCCCTGGCAGACTTCGACGTCGAGATCCCCCAGCTCGAACTGCCCGTGCCGCTTCATGGAGCCGGTGCGCAGTTCCTCGCGAAGGCTCAGGACATAAGGGCTGATCCCAACAAGTTTCGTGTCTGTCTTGGCTTTTGCTTGGTGCACGAAGTCCTCCTCGGTACTGCACCAGCCAATCGCCGGACGGCCGTTCGGGTCCCATATCAAGATAGAGCAAGTTTTCGCCGGCGGTGCGCCGTTCGGTGCGCGAGGTTGCGCCGGCCGCTCGCTATCGGGAGCGCGTCGGAGCGTGGAAGTCGGGCGGCTTGCCTTTCACCCACTCCACGAACCGCGCAATCGGCTCGCTGGCAAGGAGGTGCTTGCGGTCGCCCCCTTTGCGCGCCAGTTCGGCATTGCTGAAGTTCGCGTGGATCGCACGGTGGCAGATCGGGTGAAGCGGCACCGTCTGCCGGCCGCCCTTGGCTTTGGGCACGAGATGATGGAGCTGCACCTTGGCGCCCAGCGGCCTTTCACACAGCCAGCAGGTGCCGGCCGCCTCGCCGTTCACCCTGGCGCGCCGGTCGCGCGGTCGTTGACCCTGCCACGCCACCACAAGAACAGGCCCGAACCGATGATCACCGCCGCCCCGGCGAGGCCGGTCAAACCAGGCCGGTCGCCGAAGAATATCCAGCCCAACGCCGCCGCCATCAGCAGTTGACCGTAGTTCATCGGTGCCACGGTGCCGGCGCCTGCTTTCACCGTGCCCATGAAGATCAACCACTGCGCCAATGTCGCCGTGAAGCCGATGAAGATGCAACGCGCGACCACGCTCCAGTGCGGCCAGTGCAGCCGGAACGCCTCGACGCCGCTGAAATGGCCGACCGCGGTCGCGGCCAGCAGGAAGATCAGCGCCGTTACCGACATGTAGTACTGCATCGCCAGGATGCTGGCTCGGCCGCCCACCTTGCGATTGGTGATGATCGTTACCGCCATGCCGAAGGCGCTGAGCAGCGGCAGAAGTACGCCCCAGCCGGCGGTGTCGAAATTCGGCTGCAACACCATGAAGACGCCGCCGAATGCCACCACCGAGGCGACCCACGTAGACGGCCGCGCCCTCTCGCCCAGCAGCAGCATAGCCAGCACCGCGGTGATGATCGGCTGCGTGAACATGATCGTCGTCGCTTCCGCCAGCGGCATGATCCACACGGCGAGGAACATGCCGACCGCCGAGACACTGATCGCAATGCCGCGCACCCACTGAAGCGGATCGCGCGGCAGGCGCAGCGCTGCCAGTCCCTCGCTGCGCGCGAGGAGAGCCATCAGCAGCAGAGTGCCCGCGACATAACGCGTCGCTCCCATCGCGGGGGCCGGCCACGCGCCGGGCATTCCCTTCACGATCGCATCGCCAATGGAGAGCGTGCTGAAGCCGGCAAACGCATAGAGCAAACCGGCTCGGTCGGATTGTTGCAAGTCGGAGGGCCCTTTCCGCAGACTGGCCGGCTTAGTCGCCTGCTGAACCGGCCGCAACACTGCGCCGCAGCAGGGTCCCTTTAGAGAAAATCAAGCTTTGCGAAATATTCACCACATGTCGCGAGGGCAGTCCGGAAGCGCAGGACGCCAAGCCCCGCGCCGATGACTGACGTTGAACGAGGGACCGGGAATGAGCGCTTTCGGACGCAAGAACGGGATGGCAGGGATGCAATCTGGCCGCCCGACTTTCGGCGTCGCGAAGCCGATGAAAGGTCCCGCGCCGGGACAGCGCGGTGCAGCCCCCGGCGGCGATCAATTTCCGCCCCTTCCGGGCGATGTCGGTACCATCGAAACGGCGGCGCCGGCGGGCGGGGCGATGCGCGGCGATGCGATGGCGCGCCTGGCGGAGCGGACGAACGCAGCCGCCGATGCGACTTCTGAAATCGGCGGTTTTGAGGCTTCTGTCCATAAGATCAAGGAGCAGGTGCTGCCGCGTCTGCTCGAGCGCGTCGATCCCGAGGCGGCGGCGACGCTGACCAAGGACGAGCTCAGCGAAGAATTTCGGCCGATCATCATGGAGGTGCTGACCGAGCTCAAGGTCACCCTCAACCGCCGCGAGCAGTTTGCGCTCGAGAAGGTGCTGATCGACGAGCTGCTCGGCTTCGGTCCCCTCGAAGAGCTGCTCAACGACCCCGACATCTCCGATATTATGGTCAATGGCCCCAACCAGACTTATGTCGAGAAGAAGGGCAAGCTGCAGCTCGCGCCGATCCAGTTCCGGGACGAGCAGCACCTGTTCCAGATCGCGCAGCGTATCGTCAACCAGGTCGGCCGCCGCGTCGACCAGACCACGCCGCTCGCCGACGCGCGTCTCAAGGATGGCAGCCGCGTCAACGTCATCGTTCCGCCGCTCAGCTTGCGCGGCACCGCGATCTCGATCCGCAAGTTCTCCGAGAAGCCGATCACCATCGACATGCTTCGCGACTTCGGCTCGATGAGCGACCAGATGGCGACCGCGCTGAAGATCGCCGGCGCGTGCCGGATGAACATCGTCATCTCGGGCGGTACCGGCTCGGGTAAGACCACGATGCTCAACGCCCTGTCGAAGATGATTGATCCGGGCGAGCGCGTGCTGACGATCGAGGACGCGGCCGAGCTTCGCCTGCAGCAGCCGCATTGGCTCCCGCTCGAAACCCGTCCGCCGAACCTCGAAGGCCAGGGCGCCATCACCATCGGCGATCTGGTCAAGAACGCGCTGCGTATGCGTCCAGACCGGATCATCTTGGGCGAAATCCGCGGCGCCGAGTGCTTCGACTTGCTAGCGGCGATGAATACCGGCCACGACGGCTCGATGTGCACGCTTCACGCCAACAGCCCGCGCGAATGCCTCGGCCGTATGGAAAACATGATCCTGATGGGCGACATCAAGATCCCGAAGGAAGCGATCAGCCGCCAGATAGCGGAAAGCGTGGACCTCATCGTCCAGGTCAAGCGCCTGCGCGACGGTTCTCGCCGCACCACCAACATCACCGAAGTGATCGGCATGGAGGGCGACGTGATCGTCACCCAGGAGCTGTTCAACTTCGAGTATCTAGACGAAACCGACGACGGCAAGATCATCGGCGAGTTCCGCTCGTCGGGCCTGCGGCCCTACACGCTCGAGAAAGCGCGCCAATTCGGCTTTGACCAGGCCTATCTCGAAGCGTGCCTGTAAACGGGGCCTACCCCCGTAGCCACCCCATCACCGCTACCGCCAATAGAGTGAAGCCGGCGAAGGTTGCCGCCACCGACAGCGTCGCCCACGGCATCCAGCCAACCGCGTCGATGTCGCGGCGCTTTTTGCGGCGGCGTTCCCCTAACGCGGCGACCACCGCAACGATCAGCAAGGCACCGGAGATAAGCCCAACTAGGGTCGCGTCGCTGGCGAACAGCAGGAATGGCGGCTCCTTCATCCGCGGCGATATGGTCCGGCGCGGCCCACGGGACAATCCCGTCCATCAGCGCCGCTTGATTGGCCTCTGATCCGGCCTATGGCGCCGGGCATGCACGCCCCGCCCGCTCAACGCCCGCTTCTGGCCCTGCTCATCCGATTGGGGGCAATCGCGGCGTTGGCAACGATGTCGGCGCTGATCAAACTGGCGGCCGAGCGCGGCATTCACCTGCTCGAGATCATGTTCTGGCGGCAGTTCCTCACCATCCCCATCGCGTTGGGGTGGGTCCTGGCCACCACCGGTTTGGCCAGCCTGGCGACGAAACGGCCCGGCACGCACCTGCTGCGCGGGCTCTACGGCACGGTCGGCATGATCTTGAACTTTGGCGCGGTGATCCTGCTGCCGCTGGCCGAAGCGACGACGATCAACTTCACCGTGCCGATTTGGGCCGTGCTGCTGTCGATCGTGCTGCTCAAGGAGAAGGTCGGGGTGTGGCGCTGGTCGGCGGTGTTGCTCGGCTTCCTCGGCATCCTGGTCATCGCCCAGCCCGGCAGCGGCAACTTCCCGCTGAACGGCGCGCTTGTAGCGTTGGGTGGCGCCTTCATGATCGCGCTGATCTCGATCCAGATCGCCGATCTCAACCGCACGGACAAGCCGCTGACGATCGTGTTCTATTTCGCGCTGTTCAGCGCGCCGCTCACCGCCCTGTCGCTGCCATTCGTGATGACCGAGCACGATGCGACCGGCTGGCTGCTTCTGCTCGGCATCGGCTTGGCCGGAGCGCTCGGGCAACTCCTTCTCACCGCCGCGCTGCGTTTCGGCAAAGTCGCGAGCGTGATCGTGATGGACTATTCGGGGCTGTTTTGGGCGACGCTGTATGGCTGGCTGCTGTTCGGAGTGCTGCCTCCCACGACCACCTGGCTGGGCGTTCCCCTGATCGTGGCGGCGGGTCTCATCATTGCCTGGCGCGAGCACCGACTGACCCGTCCCGACGAGCGCGACATGGCCCGCGCCGAGGGAACCTAAGCCTTTCCCGCCGGTTCAGACCGCCGACCACTCAGTCGAGACGCAAAGGACTACGACCATGGTTCGCAAACTGCTCCTGGCCTTCGGCGTTGCTGCCATTTCGCTCACCGCTGCGGCCTGCAACACGGTCAAAGGCGTCGGCGAAGATATCGAATCCGTCGGCGAAGCCGGCGACCGCGCCATCTAACGAAAACACCTGATCGAAGGGTCGCAAGGTGCCCGCCGGAGCTTCCGGCGGGCGCTTTTCATTTCAGGCGAGGCGATAGACCAGCACGAGGTTGTTGGCCGGCATCGCCACGCGGCGCGTGCGGAGGAAACCGTAGCCGGCGGCGAGTTCGTCGAGCCATTCCACCGCCCGTAGGCCCCAGTCAGGATCGCGTGCCTTGAGGCTCGCATCGAAGTCGAGGTTCGAAGCCGCCGTGTCGACCCCGGCTTCCAGGTACGGGCCATAGAGGATCAGCGGCGCCCCGGCGTCGAGGACGCGCGTGGCTCCGGCCAACAGCCCGGTGGTGGCGGATAGCGGGCTGATGTGAACCATGTTGATGCAAAGCACGGCATCGGCTCTCGCCACGGGCCATTCGTCTGCAGCGGCATCGAGGTCGAGCGGCGGCAGCAGGTTCGGCAGGTCCTCGTCCTCGCGCCAGGCCGCGATCGACCGGCGCGCATCGGGGTCGGGGTCGCTCGGCTGCCACCGATGGGCGGGATAGGTGCGCGCGAAATGGACCGCATGCTCGCCGGTGCCGCTGGCCACCTCGAGAACCAGTCCCGCTGCCGGCAATTCCTCGGTCAGGACCGCGGCGATCGGTTCGCGGTTGCGGCCGGCTGCGGGGGCGTGGCGTTTCATCACGCGCCGCACCCTGCTCCGGTCACCCCGTGCCGTCGAGCCGGCGCGCAGCGCGCAGGATCGCATCGTTGTCGTGGATCCAGCGGCCCTGCGCCTTTTCACGCGAGCACTGCACGGCCGCCGCGGCCACGATTCGTGCGTCGATCGAGCGGTATCGCCGGCTGTCGCCGTGCAGCAGCCTGTCCGTCAGCGGGCTCGCCATGATCGCGAGCCGCTCCCCCAATCGCCGGTCGGCGCTGCGCGAACCCCGCAGCAGTCCTGGCCGCAGAATGTCGACGCGGCGGAAACGCAGCTTAGTTACGGCCGCTTCGGTCTCGCCTTTCACCCTGAGGTAGAACGACTTCGCGTAAGCATCGGCGCCGACTGAAGAGACGAGCGCGAAGTTCGCCACCTCCGCTCCGCGCGCCGCTTTCGCCACAGAGAGGACGAGATCGTGATCGACAGCCCGAAAAGCCTCTTCGCTGCCGGCCTTCTTCCACGTCGTGCCCAGCGCGCAGATGACTGCGTCGGGTGCGATCGCCGCGACCGCCTCGGGCCAGTCGGAAGGATGAGCCACGAGCATTTCCATCCTCACCCCCCGCGGCATCGGTGCTTCGCGGCGGGTCAGGGCGATCAGCCGCAACCAATCCTGGCCGACCGCAGCTTCCATCACGCGCGTGCCGACCAGACCGGTGGCTCCGGCAAGCAGAACGCGGCGAGGCTCAGACATTGGAAAGGCCGTCCGGCGTTTCGCCATAGATCTGCCGATAGCGTTCGATTGCGTACCGGTCGGTCATCCCAGCGATGAAGTCGGAGATGTGACGGCTGCGCTGCGGCTCTTCCTCCGGCAGCGCTTGAAGCCATCCCTCAGGCAACAACGCCGGCTCACGGTGATAAGCCGCGAACAGCTTCGCCACCACGTGCTGGGCGCGCTCTGCCGTGACGAGCTGCTCTTCGTGGTAATAGAGCCGGCGGTAGAGGAAGGCCTTCAACTCGCGCTCGTACGCGGCCATCGCCGGCGAGAATGCGGCAAGTTGCCGCCCGGCGCTGCGCACCTCCTGCACGGAGGCGACGCCAGCCACGTTGGTGCGTGTGGTTTCGAGCACGTCGTTGACCATCAGCCCGATCTGGTCGCGCACCAGTTCGCGCTGCAACGCCTCGCGTGGCTGACCGGGAAAACGGCGCTCGATCGCGCGAAAGTTAGCCGCGACGAAATCGAGTTCGAGCAGTTCGTCGAGGTCGAGGAAACCGGAACGAAGGCCGTCATCGATGTCATGGTTGTCGTAGGCGATATCGTCGGCCAGCGCAGCGACCTGGGCTTCCAGCGAAGCGTGTTCGCTCAGATCGAGCGGATAGGCGGCATCGAGTTCCGTCAGGGCCCACCCCGGCGCCTGAACCGGTCCGTTGTGCTTGGCCAGACCTTCGAGAACTTCCCAGCTCAGGTTGAGCCCAGGATGCGCAATGTAAGGGCTGTCGAGCCGCATCACGACGCGAAGCGTATGCTCGTTGTGCGCGTAGCCCCCCTGCGCGGCGAGAGCGGCGTCGAGCGCCTTTTCACCGCAGTGCCCGAACGGCGGGTGGCCGATGTCATGCGCCAGGCACAGTGCCTCCGTGAGATCCTCGTCGAGGCCGAGTGCCCGGGCGATGACTCGCCCGATCTGGGCAACCTCAAGGCTGTGCGTCAAGCGAACCCGGAAATGGTCGCCGTCCGGCGCAATGAAAACCTGTGTCTTTCCAGCGAGACGCCGGAACGCGATCGAATGGATGATGCGGTCGCGGTCGCGCTGGAACGCGCTGCGCGGCCCGCGGCTTCCTTCGTGTTGATGGGTGAACTCGCGTCCGCGCGACGCGGCAGGCTCGGCGGCGTAAGGCGCACGGGACATGGCGCGCGGGCTAGGCCCTCGCGGCCCCGTTTACAACGTGAACGGATGCGGAACGCGTATCACGCAGTGCCCAGGATCCATTCCGCCGCCTTTTCGGCGTGGATGCGAGCGCTGTCGTAGATGGGGAGAATGTTAGCATCGACATCGACCACCATCTCCAACTCGGTGCAGGCGAGGACGATCGCCAGCGCGCCAGCTTTCTCTTTGACGGTGATGATCGTCTTCAGCGCCCGCTCCGCGTCGCGCGTCGCCTTGCCGACCATCAGTTGCTCATAGATGATGCTGTCGAGCTCCTCGGTCATCTCGAGATCCGGCGGGAGAAGATCGATGCCATGCGCGACAAGCCGGCGGCGGTAGAAGCTCTCGGTCATCACGTTGCTGGTGCCGATCAGGGCAGCCTTCTCGATCCGATCGGCAGCCATCCGCTCGCCAACACACTCGGCGATGTGCGGGATTGGAATGTCGACCGACGCTGCCACCTGATCGTAGACGCGGTGCATCGAGTTGGCGCCGATGATTAACGCCGTTGCCCCGGCTTGCTCCAGCCGGCGGGCTGAGTCGGACAGGATACGCGCCGCGCGCTCCCAATCGTCCTCCTCATGCACCGCGTAGAGCTGCGAAAAGTCGAGGCTTTCGATCAGCAGCGGCGCGCTGGTACGGCGGTCGGTACGCTGCTGAACGATACGGTTGATGTGCTCATAGTACGTCCGGGTCGAAACCCAGCTCATCCCGCCGATCAATCCAAGCTTACGCACGTCTGCCCCTCGTCCCCTTGGCCTAGTGAGCCAGGGACTTGTTGATCTCCTCGACCATCTTCTTGGCGTCGGCGAGCAGCATCATCGTCTGGTCCATGTAGAACACGTCGTTATCGACGCCGGCGTAGCCGACCCCGCCCATCGAGCGCTTGATGAACATGACGGTCTTGGCCTTATCGACGTCGAACACGGGCATGCCGTAGATCGGACTGGACTTGTCGGTCTTGGCGGCCGGATTGACCACGTCGTTGGCGCCGATGATGAAAGCGACGTCGGCCTGCGCGAACTCGCTGTTGATGTCCTCCAACTCGAACACTTCG
>JAJUJV010000168.1 GCA_029265155.1 Altererythrobacter sp.
GGTTGCGGGCCTGACACCACGGTATAACGGCCGAACTTATCCGAAGTGCCTGTTCGGGACTCTCCAAACGAAAAAGGCGCCGCAACCGCGACGCCTTTCTAGCCTGCCGAATGGTGGGCGTAGGAAGGATTGAACTTCCGACCCCTGCGATGTCAACACAGTGCTCTACCACTGAGCTATACGCCCGTACCATTCCGGGCTGTCCGCGGTGCGGACGGCAGGCGCGCCATCTAGCGTCGCGCCTCTGTTCTGACAAGAGGCTAAGAGGCTAAGGGCGGAAGTGCGCTTCCGTCTTTTCGTCTTCAAAGATGCGGTCGACTTCGAGCACCAGGTCCTTGAGATGGAAGGGCTTGGACAGCATCTTGGCGCGCGGAGCCTCGCGGCTGGCCTTCAGAGTGACTGCGGCGAATCCAGTGATGAACATCACCCGAGTGCGAGGGCTGATCTCGGCGCAGCGCTGGGCCAGCTCGATACCGTCCATCTCGGGCATGACGATGTCGGAGAGCAGGAGGTCGTAGTCGTTCGCTTCGAGCAGCGGCACGGCCTCGGTTCCGCGATCGACCGCATCGACTCCGTACCCGGCCTGCTCCAACGCGCGCACCAGATAAGTGCGCATCGCTTCGTCGTCTTCGGCCAGCAGGATGCGGATCATGGAACCCTCAATTCGTTGGATCGAGGCCGGTCCATAATCGGGCCAAGCTTAAGAATCTCATAGATTGTCGGCACTGGCCAGCTTTGACACAGGTTGCAAAGCGGGCCAGCAAGAGGCGGTGGCGGACGAACCGGTGCCAGCATGCGACTCGCACATGATGCGGGGGGGCTCTATCCCCGGAGCGCCAGAGCAGTGCGCGTTCACGCTCGTCGCGCCCGCGCCCGCGCGGCTGCCCATTCTGCTCGCCGTTCCGCACAGCGGCCGCACCTATCCACAAGAGCTGAAAGCGCGGATGCGCAATCATGCGGCGGCGAGCATCCGGCTCGAAGATCGCTTCGTCGACCTCGTTGCAGAAGCCGTGGCACAGGAAACCGGGGCCGCGTTGCTGGTCGCGCACGCGCCGCGGGCGCTGATCGATCTCAATCGCGCGCCGGATGATGTCGATTGGGACATGGTCACCGGCGGCTCTCCGGTACCTCCCAGGTTCGGAGCGGGGCGCCGTGCACGGAGCGGCCTCGGTCTCGTCCCGCGGCGGCTCCCGGGCCTTGGCGAGCTGTGGAAGCGGCCTATAGGCCAAGAGGAACTGCGCGGCCGGATCGCGCAAATCCACGAGCCTTATCATGAAGCGGTAGCTCGCCACCTTGAAGAGCTACGCGATCGCTGGGGGGCGGCCCTGCTGATCGATTTGCACTCGATGCCGCCGCTCGGACCGAAGAGCGGCGAGGATGCCGCTCCCGATCTCGTCATCGGCGACAGGTTCGGTGCCTCGTGCGACGGGTATCTCTCGGCCGCGGCCATCCACCAGTTGTCGTCCGTAGGACGCAAGGTGGCACACAACAGGCCGTATGCCGGCGGCTATGTGCTCGACCGGCATGGCGCCCCGGCTCGCGGCCTTCATGCGGTGCAGGTGGAGATATGCCGTGCCACCTACCTCGACGCGGCGCTGCGTGAACCCGGCCCGGGACTGGCCGGAGTCGTCCAGGTGCTGATCGGCCTTGTCAGGCGGATGGCAGGCGAAATGGCGGCCAGCTACCGCTTCCCGCAAGCGGCCGAGTAGAAGCCACCCCACAAGAAAAAACCACCTCGTGCAAGCGCACGAGGTGGCCAAGGTTCAGGGAGGAGGTACGCCGAAGCGCACCTATCCAGCCGGGCCATGAGGGAAGCGCCGGTGGACAAAAGTTATCTAAGCGCAATTTTCGCGCCTTCAAGGGCTGACGGACCGCATCAATGCGGTCCGCCTTATACCTTGAACGTTTCCGCTGATCTTAGTTGGCGGCTGCCGTGCCGGTGGCAGCGCCCGGACCTTTGCCCTGCTCGGTCTGCTTGGCGAAGATGAAGCGCATCAGGTCGAGCGACAGCAGGTGAGCGTAGATCAGCGGTAGCAGCCCGCTCTGGTTCCACGCCTTGAGCTTTTCGCCATCGAGTTCCCGCAGTTTTTCCTGGTTCACCATGCGGAAGCCGCGATAGATGTACGGCTGATCGGGCTTGTCGTTCTGCTGGATGGCCACTTCGCCGTCCATCAGCAGGTCGGCATCGGTGAGTTCCTTCACGAAAGCCTGGGTGCGGGCGCCGGCTTCCTCGAATTTCTCGCAGAAATCGAGCACACCTTTGGTGTGCTCGGTCGGCTGGTTGTCGGCGAACAGCGCCTCGCCCTCCGCGTACTCGCCGAGGATCTCGGAAGTCGGGTCGAAGCACAGGGACATCTCCTCGGCATCCGGACGGAGCCGCGCGAGGAGATAGGGATAGCGGCGGATATAAGCCGGAACGTAAGCGTCGCCGCCACGCGGGGTGCCGTCTTCCTCGAAGAAAACGTTGACGCCTTCGTTCAGGCCCATCAGCGCGAGCGGCACCGGGTTGTCGCCGGCCGAGAACACGATCGGGAAATGGCGCTGGGCAAGGGGGAATTCCTCGACGGTCAGCGGAATCGCGTGCTGGTTGCCGATCCATGCCGCCTTATCTACCGGACGTGAGCGCCAAGTGGCGTGGTCGCGGCTGTTGAGGGGCATCAGGTCTTTGTAGAAAAGGGGCAATTGGGCTTGCGGCTCGCTGGCCATCGGTCACTCTCCGGTATGGGTGGTCGTCAAGAGGGACGCAAAGCCCCCGTCCGATTTCGGGCTTTAAACAGGCCGTTCCTCAACCGCAAGGCGGCACGAGTTTGCCCGGATTGAGAAGGCCTTGGGGGTCAAGCGCCGCCTTTACTCGCTGCATAATCGCCAGGTGCACTGGATCTCCCAGCCGCGCCAGTTCGTCGCGCTTGAGCTGGCCGATGCCATGTTCGGCGCTGATCGACCCGCCCCATTCGGTGACCAGATCGTGCACGAACGCGCTGATTGCGCGGCCTTCGGCCTTCTCCCATTGCCCTCGGACCGCGCCTTCGGGAGCGAGCACATGGAAGTGGACGTTGCCATCGCCGAGGTGCCCGAATGCCACCGCCCTGGTGCCGGGAAACCGCTCTTCGACTTGCGGCTGTGCGGCTTCGATGAAATCCGCCATTCGCGCCACCGGAACAGAGATGTCGTGCTGCATCGCTGGCCCCAGCGCGCGCTCGGCGGGAGCTATTTCATCGCGCAGCAGCCAGAACTGCTCGGCCTGCGTCTCGTTGGCCGAGATCGTGGCGTCTTCGACGAGGCCGGTCTCGAAAGCGTTCTCGAGCAGATCCCGGGCTAGAGCCGGCAGTTCGCTGGCGCTTTCGCTGTCGGCCGCCAGCTCGATCAGCGCATGCCATTCGTGCTCGCCCTGCAGCGGCGAGCGCGTTCCCGGAACGTGGCCCAGCACCGCTTCCAGGCTGTGGCGCGGCATGACTTCGAAGCCTTCGAGCGCGCCGCCCGCCCGGCTCTCAGCATGGAGAAGGAGATCGCGCGCCTTCGTCACCGAGGCCAGGCCGGCCCACACCACCACCCGATCCGCCAGAGCCGGGAGCAGGCGCAGCGTCGCCGCGGTGACAACGCCCAGCGTGCCTTCCGAGCCGATCAGCAGCTGCTTGAGGTCGAACCCGCGGTTGTCCTTCTTGAGCGGAGTGAGCGCATCGAACACGCTGCCGTCGGCCAGCACCGCCTCGAGCCCCAGCACTTGTGCGCGCATCGAGCCATGCCGCAGCACCTGTGTCCCGCCGGCGTTGGTCGCAATCAGGCCGCCGATCGTGGCGGAGCCTTTGCCGCCCAGCGTGAGCGGGAAGCGCAGGCCCTCGGCCGCGGCCGCCTCGTGCAGCGTCTGCAGGATCACGCCCGCCTCGCAGGTCACTTCGCGCGCCTGCGCATCGAGCCGGCGGATGGCATTCATCCGCCGCAGCGACAGCAGCAGCGCCTCGCCGCTCGGGTCCGGGGTGGCGCCACCCGACATGCCGCTGTTGCCGCCCTGCGGCACGACCGGTACGCCGTGGCCGGCGCAAAGCCGCAGCAGCGCCGCGACTTCCGACGTCGACGCAGGCGAGGCGAGAGCGATCGCCCGGCCGGTGAACCGGCCTCGCCAGTCGGTGAGCCACGGCTCGATCAGCTCGGGGTCCTGGGTCAGGCCGCGCGGGCCGAGCAATTCGGTCGCGGCTGCGAGAAAGGCTTCGGGGTCGTGCATGCGCATGCCTTTGCCAGCGCGGCCCCGGCGTTGCAAAGATCATTGCCGAAGTTAAGCCACCATTCAATCAGTCAAGCTAGAGGGGGTGCTCCTGGCCGTTCA
>JAJUJV010000141.1 GCA_029265155.1 Altererythrobacter sp.
CCGCCGCCGGCGACATCGGCCTGGTCGCCGGCTGGAACGGCAGCTTCGCGGCGCCGGCTGCGACCGGAACCGCCGGCAGTGTCTGGCTGAAGAATTCGTACATCCAGACGCAAGGCCAACTGAAGATCCTGGAAGGGCTGAACTTCGAGATCGAGGAGGCGGAGAACGGACGGCTGGCGATGGATGCCTGCCTGAAGCGCATGCCGGACGCCATCCTGCTCGACTGGAACATGCCGGTGATGAGCGGGATCGACTTCATCGCCGGGCTGCGCGCGCAGCCCGGTGGCGAGAACCCCAAGGTAGTGTTCTGCACCACGGAGAATGAACCGTCGACGGTCGGCCGCGGCATTGCCGCCGGCGCTGACGGCTTTGTCACCAAGCCGTTTGACGACCGTACCCTCCAGGCTAAGCTTCAGCGCATCGGTGCGGCCTGACGTATGAAAAACGGCCGCCGGTTGCCCGACGGCCGTTTCCCGCTGGAAGCTTGTGCGTGATCAGTTGCCGACGGTGACTGTAGCCCGCGGCCCCTGAACCCCCACGGCAGCGAGCTGCTCGGCAGCGCTCGTCATCGCCGTTGCACGGCACTCGTTCCAGGCGATGTTGCCCTTGAGATCGCGAACGTCGGGACGATCGCACATCGACTTGACAGTGCCGAGCACCCGGGCGTTCAGCGTCTGAGCTCCGGCGGCGGAGTCGAGATCGAGATCGCCGAAGAACACGGAAGCCTGGACCTCCTCCTGGGCAGCGGCCGGGGAGACGGCCAGAAGGGACAGCGATGCGGCAGCGATTGCCTTGGCAAAAGTCTTCATGGGTACGCTCCTTAGTAAATCAGCAGCGCCTGTTTGGCGTGATGCCGAGATAGAGCGGCTTTGTCGCACGGGTTTGCCGCCGCTGAACCAAAGTGTCGGAATTTGTCCGGGTCCAAACCAGGGCTGGACCCAATATGCAGGCGAAAGCGCCATTTTGCGACACGCCACCCCCCGACCGTCGCGACACTTGGGCGCTTTGGTTACAAGTTGCGACTGAAACCATACTGGAGCCGGCCGGGAACCGTGCCCTCCATGCACCATTGAAGCCTGAAGGAGCGAGCGAATGACATCATGGATTCGCTGGGGAGCCGTGCTGGGGTTCGCCTTGGGCGGGTTCTTTGACGGGATCCTGCTGCACCAAGTATTGCAATGGCATCATCTGCTGAGCCTGGTGCCCGGCGTGGAGACGCTGCGAGCACAAGTGCTGTGGGACGGGTACTTCCACGCGTTGATGTATCTCGTCGCGCTGATCGGGCTCTACGGCCTGTGGCGGAACCGCGCCGCGGAGCCAGAGCGGAACGGCGTACATCTTCTCGGCTCCGTGCTCGTAGGCTTCGGGCTGTGGCATGTCGTCGATGCGGTGTTGTCGCACTGGCTGCTGGGCATTCATCGGATCAAGCTGGACAGCCCCAACCCTCTCGCGTGGGATTTGGTGTGGCTCGCGGGGCTCGGACTGCTACCGTTCGCGGCGGGCTGGCTATTGCTGCGGCGATCAGAAAAAGCGCAGCCGGGCCGTGGGTCCACTGTGGGGCCTTTAGTGGCGGGCCTCGTGGCCAGCGGGATGGCAGCCGCCTCCGCTATTCCGCCGCCCGAGCAGAAGTTCACCACGGTGGTGTTTGCTCCCGGCGTGAAGCCCGCCGGCGTGATGAACGCGATCGTTGCCACAGAGGGACGACTGGTCTGGGCCGATCCGGCTATGGGAGTCGTGGTCGTCGATGCCCCTGCCCATGCCCGCTGGGACTTCTACGCCCACGGGGCTCTGTTGGTCAGCGGCGCCGCCATCCCGAGCGGCTGCTTCAACTGGAGCAAGGCCGTCGTCTGACTCCGCCGGCCGAACCACCATCAGCCTTCACGGCGCACTTGTCTGCGGCTAGGCGGCGCGCTCCACCGGCTCAGGGCCGCTAAGCAGGTGTTCAGGCCTGTTTCTATGATGGGAAAGCATGGCCGAGGGACAAACCGACCCCAGACCCCATAAGTGGCGGACCATGGCGATCGTCGTCGGCGGCGTGCTCGCGGCGCTGGCGCTCAGCGTGCTCAGTATCGCGCCGTCGGTTCCCGAACCTTCTCGGCCGACGGCGCAGGATGTCGCCGTCGGCCGCGCGCTGGTCGAACAGGTCAAGACCTCGCAGGGCATCGGAGCGCCGGTTCGCCTCAGCCTGGATGATCGAGAGCTTGGCGCGCTTTCGCTCATGGCGGGCGAGGCTAGCCAGTTGGGCCGCGTCGCGGCCAGCGTCGATGAAGGGTTGTTCACTGTCCGCGCCAGCTTCCCGCTGGTTCTCGGCCTATGGGTCAACACGGAAACGGAGATTTCGGGCACTCACGAAGGTTTTCCGTCGCTACGCACGAAAGTAGGGCGCCTTCCCCTTCCCCGCGTTGCGTCGCGCTGGTCAGCAGAGTTTCTGCGCTGGGTGCTGCTGAGTAAGGGCGTCGAACTGCCTGAACTCGACGCCCTGTTCCGCCACTTGAGCGTCGGCGAGGAAGCCGTCGTCGCCGAACTCGCGCTGCCGCAGAGTACCGGTCTCGTTGGCAACATGGTCCGGGCAGCCGGAGCGGCGGTGGACGAACGGCTGGTCGGACAACTCTACTGCCGCCTAAGCGCCGAGCAGCACCGCACCGCAGACGTCCGGCTGACAAGCCTGGTGCGTCAGGCGTTCAGTGCCGGTGCCACAGCCGATCAGGTCGCGTACAACCGCGCCGCCTTTGCCGCCTTGGCCCTCTACGTCGTTGGCGATCAGACGACGGTGCTTGAATCGATCGCCGCAGAAGAGCGCGCCCGATGCGCTCCTCCCGCCGGAGAGATCGTCCTGCAAGACCGCACCGACCTCGCCAAGCACTGGGCCCTCTCCGCTGCGCTGACCGCCCTGTTTGATGAGCGAACGGCTGCCAATCTTGGCGAATGGAAGGAGCTTCACGACAGTCTGGGCGACGGCTCAGGATTCTCCTTCGTCGACCTCGCGGCAGACCGCTCCGGCGTCCATATCGCGCGCCGGGCGCTCGACCCAAGTACCGCCGAAGCGACCACAGCAAGGCTCGCCGCGATCACCGAAAACAATCTCTTGCCGGCTCCGCTGACCCGCGCGCCGGAAGGGCTTTCAGACGTCGAGTTCATCGACCGCTTCGGCGGGGTGGAGTCAGCGCGGTACCGGCAGGCTATCGAGGTAATCGACCGCCATCTCGCGGCCGCTACGCCACCTCGGTAATCGGGCGCCGGCCCCGAGTCCTCTAAGCGAGCAACCGCCGCAAGGCGCGGTCGAGGTCGGCCGCAGCCTGCCCGGCCAGACGCGTGCCGGGCACCGCTTCGAAGCCATGGATGGCGCCGGGGTAGACGTGGACTTCGGTGGGAATCCCCTCGTCGATCAGGCGACGAGCGTACGCGAGGTCTTCGTCAAGAAACAGGTCGAGCGCGCCGGTGGCGATGTAGGCGGGCGGAAGGTTGGAAAGATCTTCGGCCAGCACCGGCGAGAACCAGCCCTTACGATGGTCGTCCGGTCGATAGTTGCCGCGCAGCGCTTCCCAACCGAACTGGTTCTTCTCGCGCGTCCAGATGAACTCGCCGGTATGGCGGTTGCGATACGGGCAGGCATCGCTGCCGGTACGCCAATCAAGCATCGGATAGATCAGCACTTGGCCTGCGAGTTGCGGGCCGCCACGGTCCCGCAACATCAGCGCCAGCGATGCTGCGAGACCACCTCCGGCGCTGGCCCCCATGACGATGACGCGCGACGGATCGACGCCGAGTTCCTCGGCATTCGCCACAAGCCACAGCAGCGCCGCGTAGTTGTCCTCCTGCGGACCGGGGAACGGGGTTTCAGGGGCAAGCCGGTAGTCGACGGACACGACCACACAGCCATGCTCCAGCGCCAGCTTCGGCTTGTCCTCGAGCGTGCTGCCGGCCGTACCCGCAACCATCCCGCCACCATGAATGTAGAGGATCGCAGGGCGGCTCGCGGCTGACGACGGGGGGTCGATCACCAGCAGCCGCACCTCGGGCCCGTGCTCGCCCGGCGCGAAAACTTCTCGCACCGGGCATAGGGGTGGAGGCAGATCGGCTCCGGTAAAAATCGGGTGAGCGCGGACGTCAGCCAGTGTCTCCGGCTGGAGGTCGAGCGGGGGCATCTCCAGCATCGGCGCAAGCTCGGGATCGACCAGGCGACGCGAGCGGCTCATGCGGAATGCTCTCCCAATCGAGGTGAGCGTCTGCCGGGCGCCAGCTCGGCGTCGGAGAACCGGATCGGCGTGCGCAAGCCTTTCAGGCCTTCCCCCAAGTCGAGCACCATCCCGCGCGCGGCGACCTGCGGATCGTTGAGCGCCTGCTCGACGGTGTTGATCGGGCCGGCGGGAATGCCCTGTTCCTCGAGCCCAGCGAGCAGCGCGTCACGCTCCCAGTCGCGCACTTGCTCGGAGATCGCGTGCCGGAGCGTGGCCTTGTCGGCGACGCGGCCGGCATTGGTCGCCCAGGCGGGGTTGGGCGGCAGGTCGATCAGGTCGGCAAAGCGCTGGAACTGCGTGTCGTTGCCGACGGCGACGATGATCCAGCCGTCAGCCGTCTCGAACCCGTCGTACGGCATGATGTTCGGGTGCGACATGCCGATGCGGTGCGGCGAAATCCCTGAGACGAGGTAGTTCATCGCCTGGTTGGCGAGCGTGCCGACCATCACGTCGAGCAGCGCCATGTCGACATGCTGGCCGCGTCCCGTCCGTTCGCGCTGGTGGAGCGCGGCCTGGATCGCGATGACCGCGTAGAGTCCGGTCATGATGTCCGCATAAGCGACGCCGATCTTCGTCGGCGACCCGTCCGGCAGGCCCGACAGGTCCATGATCCCGCTCATGCCCTGGACGATGAAGTCGTAGCCCGGTCGATGGGCATAAGGCCCGTCCTGGCCGAACCCAGTTATCGAACAATAGACGAGGCGCGGATTCACTTCGCGCAAGCTCTCGTAATCGAGCCCGAACTTGGCGAGGCCGCCCACCTTGAAGTTCTCGATCAGCACGTCGGCATCGCGGACGAGATCGACGACGATCTGCCGGCCTTCCGTGGTGCGGAAATCCGCCGTGACCGAGCGCTTGTTTCGATTGGTAGAATGGAAATAGGCCGCGTCTTCGCTGCCGTCCGGATTTCCGACGAAAGGCGGCCCCCACCGCCGCGTGTCGTCGCCCTCCGGACTTTCCACTTTGACCACCTCAGCGCCCAGATCCGCCAGAATCTGCCCCGCCCACGGCCCCGCAAGCACGCGAGCCAACTCGACGACTTTGAGGCCGGAGAGGGGTGGGCCTGCACTCATCCCATTCCCCCCGTAAACGGGGGAGGATGGAGCTCACGGGAGGACCTCACTGTCACTTCGCAGCGATATGGAACACGCGCTCGGCGTTACTGTGGCACAGCGCGTGGCGTTCCGCGTCGGTGCATTCGAACGCCTCGATGAAATCGACCGCCGGCTTCATCGGCTGGTACGGATAGTCGATCGCCCACATCACGTTGTCGATGCCCAGCTTGTCGATCGAGTAGCGCAGCGC
>JAJUJV010000064.1 GCA_029265155.1 Altererythrobacter sp.
GATCACGGCAGCGGCTCGAGCAGAACGGAGCGAATTCCTCGTGGCGCGGCTTCCGACAGATCGGGCAAGGACGGTTGATCATCGCGGCACGAGTTGGGCCTGAGGCGCTTCGAGCGCAAGGGCCGGGTTGCTTTCCCACCGCACCTCCCGCCCGGAGCCGCGGGCAAGTTCGGTCAGCCACTCCGGCTTGAGCTGCGCTTCGAGAGCGGGATGGCCGGTCAGCAGAAGCGTGCCGGCACCGTCCAGTCGTTCCGCCCGGCGAAGTACGCTGCGCGCGGCCATGCTGGCACGAGCGAAGGCTGCACGGTGAAGCAACGACGGCCGCTCGAGCCTTGCGACGAGGTGGACGAAACCGAAGCCGTTCATCGCGGTTCGCTCGTGCGGCCACTCGGTCAAGGCGGTGCCGAGCGCTTGATCGACGGCGCGGCGATCGTCCTTCGACTGCAGGGTCGGGAAGTCGATGCCGATCGACCCACCGAGATCGAACCGGCGGATCGTGTCTGCCAAGGGGGACACCGCAGCCAGCGCGAGCGAGCGCGCATCGAGCGGGCCGTCCACGTCGACCAGCAGCATCGCGGGCGTTGGGCTGAATTGCAAAGCGCCACCGGGAAAGGCGACTTCACCGGCGAACGCTTCGGAAAGAAGATCGAACCAGTCACCTGCCGGGAATCGGCGTACGATGCGCACGTCATTACCCGCGGCGCCGAGTTGGTCGGCCAGAGTCGGGGCAGGGCGGGGATCGGCGGAAGTCGGTCGTGCTCGCGCGAGCTTGCGGCGGTGGCGTTCGCCAAGGGCGGATCGAGTGATTTCGAGGCGGATAGCCGCCCCTTCGGCAGCGGAAGGAGGAAGTCGATCAACCAGGGCTTCCTCGCCGCTGGCGAAGCGTGCCGTTCCACGTCGGCTGCCGGCGGCGCGGGATATTAGCACTGCGTCTTCAATCTGGCCGGTGGTGAGTTCCCCCGGCCAAGCGATGCGGGCTTCAACGATGCGGTCGCCATCGAGCCGGACCGCGCGCTCTTCGCCGATCCCTTGCTCGACGTACCAGGTCAATGCCGCCCCTCAGGCAACGGGAAAGCCTGCGGCCTTGAGCAGGGCACGCGTCTCGAAAAGCGGCAGACCGACCACGCCCGAATGGCTGCCCCCGATCCAGGCGATCAGGCCCTCAGCGCTGCCCTGAATGGCGTACCCGCCGGCCTTACCCCGCCATTCGCCGCCGGCGAGATAGGCGCGGATCTCTTCCTCGGACAGATTCTTGAAGCGCACCTGTGTTTCGCTGAGCCGTTCGCGTATGGTCCCGTCGGGCGCCAGCAACGCCACCGCCGAGAAGACGCGATGACGCCGGCCTGATATCAGCTCCAAGCAGGCGCGCGCGGTCGCTTCGTCCTCGGCTTTAGGCAAAATTCGCCGGCCGACGGCGACCACGGTGTCTCCCGACAGAACATGGCCGGTTGCGTCCGCGGCTGCGACGGCCTTCTCGCGCGCCATCCGCGCGGCGTAAAGGCGCGGCAATTCGCCTTTGTGCGGCGTTTCGTCGATGTCTGCAGGCGTCACACGCGCAGGTTCGATGCCGAGGCGCGCGAGCAGTTCGCGACGCCGCGGGCTAGCCGATGCGAGAACGAGGCTCCGTACGCCCGGAGGGCTGGTCACGCCTGGCCGGCTTACTGCGGCCCCGGGCCGCCCCGGCCGGGCATGAAGCGATAGGTGATGCGCGCCTTGGTCAGGTCGTAAGGCGTCAGCTCGCACAAGACCTCGTCGCCGACGAGCACGCGGATGCGGTTCTTGCGCATCCGGCCTGCCGTGTGACCCAGCACTTCATGACCGTTCTCGAGCTCGACCCGGAACATCGCGTTAGGCAGCAGTTCCACTACCTTGCCGCGCATCTCGAGGAGTTCTTCTTTGGCCATGCAGTACGGAGTCCCTTCGTTTGGAGTTGCGCGCCCATAGCGGCGACTGGCGAAAAATGGAAGCACTGCCTGAAGCCATCGACGGACAGGCAGGATACATCTGCGACACTTTATTACCCTTCGCGTCTTGTCTCCTTGACCGCCTCCAGCAAAGAGGTCGCGCTGGGGCTGGATGGCACTGTTCAAAGGGAAAAACATTGCGCAAACTGCCGGCGACGAGCCTACTGTCACTTGCCGTTTCGCTCAGCCTGGCGGTTCATACGCCAGCCTTGGCGCAGGACGCGTCGCCTTCTGATCCACCGGCCGAAACGGATGAACCCGACGACGCGCCGGTTGCCGGAAGCCAGATCGTCGTCTCGGCCGCGAGTCTGCGAGGCACCGTGGACAGCCCGGCACCGCCGGTGCTGGAGCTCAGCGAAGCCGACATCGCGGCTTATGGCGCAGGCTCGATCTCCGACCTGATTCAGGCGCTTAGTCCCGCGACTGGCGGCGGCAGCGGGCGTGGGGGCGGCTTCCCCGTGATCCTCGTCAACGGGGTCCGTATATCCAGCTTCCGCGAGTTGCGCTCCTACCCGCCCGAAGCGATCGAACGGGTCGAGGTTCTGGCGCCCGAAAGCGCGCAGCAGTTCGGCTATGGACCCGACGAGCGCGTGGTCAACATGATCCTCAAGCGCAACTATGCGAGCCGCGAGGTCGAGCTCGAGTACGGCCAGCCCTGGGACGGCGGCTATTCGACCAAGGAAGCTGAAGCGACTTACCTGCAGATTGCAGGTCAGACGCGGATGAACTTCAACCTGGAGTGGAACGACCAGAGCCTGCTCACCGAAGCAGAGCGGGACGTGATCCAGTCCACGGTGCCGACTTTCGCCACGGATCCGGATCCGGCGCTCTATCGCAGCCTGGTCAGCGATACCGCCAGCCTCGGCGCGACCGGCAACTTCACCACCCGCATCGGCAATCGCACCTCGGTGAGCGTGAACGCCGCGTTCGAACGCAGCGATTCGCTCAGCTTGCAGGGCCTCGACACCGTGCTGCTCACCTCGCCCGACGGGGTAACGGCGCTGCGTACGTTGGGCGAGGACGATCCGCTGACGGTCGACCGGCGGACGACGACTTATTCGTTGGGTACAACGATCGACACGCGCCTGGCCGATTGGCAGATTACCGCGACCGCTGACGGCAATCACGCGGTATCGCGCAGCCTGATCGATCGGCGCGCGGATGTCAGCGGATTGCAGGCGGCGGCAGCGGCGGGAACGCTCGCGCTCGATGCCGATCTTCCAGCCCTGGCCGATGCCGGGCTCGATCGCGCCGACAGCAAGACCGACACGCTGAATTCGCTCGTCACGGCTGTCGGGCGGCCGTTGCTGTTGCCTGCCGGCGAGCTGACGCTGACGCTCGACGGCGGCTACAACTACATGCGCATCGAGAGCGAGGACACGCGCAACCCGGGCGTGGTTACTGCCCTCAAGCGCGGTGACCTGTCGGCGGGCGTGAACGTGGGTGTTCCGATCACCAGCCGCCGCGAAGATTTCGGTGCCGCCATCGGCGATCTTAGCCTGAACTTCCAGGCCGGCGTGAACCACCTGTCGGACTTCGGCACGCTAACGGATTGGACTGCGGGCCTGAACTGGGGGATTACCGAGCGACTGGCGTTCAACGTCAGCTATGTCTCGCGCGAAGCAGCGCCATCGCTCTCGCAGCTCGGCAATCCGGAGATCGCCACGTTCAACGTGCCGGTCTTCGACCTCTCACGCGGCGAGACCGTGCTGGCGACGGTGGTCAGCGGCGGCAATCCGAACCTTCCCGCTCAGACCCAGGGTGACTGGCGCTTCGGGCTTAACTGGGAGCTTCCGGAGTTCACCTCGGCCATTCAGCAGGGGCGGCTCAACATCGAGCTGTTCAAGAACCACTCCGAAGATGTCGCGGCCGGCTTCCCGGTGCTGACGCCGACGATCGAAGCTGCGTTCCCGGGTCGCGTCACGCGCGATCCGGGCACCGGGCGCATCGTGTCGATCGACCAGCGGCCGGTCACGTTCGCGGAGCAGGATTCCACCCGGCTGCAGGTCGGATTGTTCTTCACCGGACCGTTCGGCGCGGCTCGCCCCGAAGCGGCCGCCCAGCAGCAGGCGAACAACCCTCTGGCGCAGGCGTTCGGCCGCGGTCCTGGCGCCCCCGGTGCACCTGGTGCGGCGGGGCAAGGTGGTCCCGGCGGCGGGTTCAATCCTGAAGTCTTCCAGCAATTGCGGACGCGTTTCTGTTCACCCGAAGGCTTGAGCCTGGTCCCCGGACCCGCCGATGTCGAAGGCCTGCCGCCGTTCGTGCGCGAACGGATCAGCAACCCGGACGGCAGCGTGAACCCCGAACGCTGGGCCGAATTCCGGACGCAGATGTGCGAAGGCGGCCCGGCCATGGACCCGCAGCGCTTCGCGCAGCTTCGCGAGCAGTTCTGCGGTCGCCCGGGTGAAGAACTGCCGCCGATCACAGATGAGCAGATTGCTGCTCTGCCGCCGCAGATGCTCGAACGCCTCAGAGGCGAAGACGGCAGCATCGACCGTGAGCGCCTGAACCAGATGCGCACGCAGTTCTGCAGCGGCAACTTCCAGCCGGGACAGGGCGGTCCGAACGCCGGCCCGGGCGGTCCGGGTGTCGGCGGACCCCGCGGCCCCGGTGGCGGTGGCCCGCGCGGTGGCGGCGGGTTCCGCGGGCCCGGAGGTCCGGGAGGCGGCGCCGACGGCCGTGGCCGCTGGTTCTTCAATCTCAACTACAGCTACCAGTTCGAGAACGAGGTGCTAATCGCGCCCGGCGGTCCGCTGCTGGACCTGCTCGACGGTGGGGCGACCTCGGGAGCACAGCCGCGGCACACCGCGCAGATAAACGGTGGCCTGTTCTACGCCGGCTTCGGCACCAACGTGAACGCGCGCTACACCGGCAGCTCGCGAATTGCGGGCAGTGGGCTTCCGGGCAGCACCGACCTCTATTTTAACGATTTCGTCACGGTGAACCTGCGCGTCTTTGCCGATCTCAACCAGCGCACCAGCCTGATCGAACAGGTTCCTCTGCTCCGGAACACCCGGGTCACCTTCGGGATGAACAATGTGTTCGATGCCCGGCAGCGGGTGACTGACGATCTCGGGGTGGTGCCGCTTCGCTACCAGCCGTTCCTGATCGATCCGATCGGACGCTCGTTCGAGATCGAGCTGCGCAAGCTGTTCTGACGCCGAGTCAGACGGTATCCCGTAGCGTGATCGCGGCAGTCATTGCTTCGCGGTAGTTGCGTGCGGTTCGTTCGGTCACGGCTGCATTGAGCCGCGCCGCCACGGGGAAGCGGCCGCGGGGAGAAAAGCACGGCAATCGCAAATCTTCGACCATCTGCCGCAATTCGCGCAAGTTGGTGGAGCGGGCGGCACCGAGCTCGGGGATCATCTTCAGATCGAGCTGGGTGAGCCCGAAAGGCAGCAACTCGCGATAGGCAATCCGCTCGGTCAGGCCCTGGATGGTGCGGAAGCCAAGATGGCGGGCCAGGGTCGCGAGGTTCGCCTCCACTGCTGCGATCAGCCGGTGCTCGCAATGCCGCACGCGATTGGTGGCAACGACCCAATCGAACCCGGTATGTCCCCGGCCTACGCGCTCGGAACGCAGAGCCGTCACCATCTCGGCAAACGGGCCGGGATTCCGGAAGCGCCGAGTGACTGCATTGATCCGGCCGAGCGCATCGAGGTCCGTGGGCGAGCAGTTGATCGGTGTCACGACCGTGTCGGCGAGTGCGATGGCGCGGCGGGCGATCGGCGAATCCTGCCCCGCCAAGTCGATCAGGACGTAATCGCAGTCACGGCCTACACGCTCGATCTCCTGCAGCAGCAGTGCGCCGCTTTGCTTGTCGAGCACGACGTGGCTGGGGCGGGGCAAGGGGACGCGCAGCGCGCGCGCCGTTCCGTCGCGGGCTTCCAGGAAATGATGCAGGCTCTGCTGCCTTCGGTCACAATCGACGACCAGGACCTTCATGCCGCTATGCGTCAGCGCCACCGCGCAGTGAAAAGCGAATGTGGATTTGCCGACGCCGCCTTTCTCGTTGGCGAAGGCGACGATGTGCGCGGCGGGGCGCCGCCGGCCCTCAAGATCCTGTAGAACGACGGCCGGATGCTCATCGCGCATCCGTTCATCGTTCGCTGGCCGCCCGGCAGAAGCACCGCGTCCGGATTCCGGCATCATCCCCACCCCCCGCCTGTGGAAGAACGAATCACGTCCATGTGAATTGGCTGTGGAAAGCTAGTGGATAACTTTCTTCTATCCAAGCGGATGAGCCAGGTTGGGCGATGGTTCCCAGCGCTGCGGATGACGAACGATGTTCGGTTGCCTACATCCTGCCCATGGCTCGCACTCCCGCCGGAACTCAACCGCACCCCAAGGGCGCCGAGCGCTTCCACGAGGAGCGCGCGACCTTCACCGTGCGCGGCTCGCAGCCGGACCTGGAGGCCGGTGTGGCGGCCATTCGCGAGGTGGTGCGGACGCTGAAGCCGAAGCCCGGCGTTTACCGGATGATCGATGCCCGCGGCGAGGTGCTCTACGTCGGTAAGGCCCGGGCGCTGAAGAACCGTGTCGCTAACTACTGCCAAGTCACCAATCTGCCGGCACGGCTGCAGCGCATGGTTGCGCAGACGCGGACGATGGAGATCGTCACGACCAACAGCGAAGCGGAAGCGCTGCTGTTGGAAGCGCAGCTGATCAAGCGATTTCGCCCGCCTTACAACGTCTTGCTGCGCGATGATAAGAGCTTTCCTTTCATCCTGCTGCGGGCTGGCCACGACTATCCGCGGATCATGAAGCATCGCGGCGCGCGCAAAGCGAAAGGCGACTACTACGGCCCATTCGCCAGTGCAGGCTCGGTCAACACGACGATCAACGCGCTGCAGAAGCTATTCCTGCTAAGGTCCTGCACCGACAGCTTTTTCAGCCGGCGTGACCGGCCTTGCCTGCTGTACCAAATCAAGCGCTGCTCGGCGCCGTGCGTCGGACGGATCGGCCAGGAGGGCTATGCCGAGCTAGTCCGGGAAGCGAAGGACTTCCTGGGAGGCAAGTCCGGCGCCGTGCAACGCAAGATCGAAGCACAGATGCGCGAGGCTGCCGAAGCGCTCGATTTTGAGCGGGCGGCGATGTTGCGCGACCGGCTCCGCGCGGCGACTTTCATCCAGGGCAGCCAGGCGATCAACGCCGAGGGTGTTGGCAACGCCGACATCTTCGCGCTCGCGACCAAGGCTGGCCAGGTCGGGATCCAGGCGTTCTTCGTCCGCGGCGGCCAGAACTGGGGCCACCGTGCTTTCTTCCCCAGCCACACTCAAGGCGTCGAAGAGGATGAGGTGCTTGCCCGGGTCCTGGCGCAATTTTACGAGGAAGTGCCGCCGCCGCGCACGATCCTGGTCGACCGCGATCTGCCCGAGCGGGACCTGCTGCAGCAGGCGCTGTGCGAAGCGGCAGGCCACCGCGTTGAAATCAGTGTGCCGCAGCGCGGCGATCGTCGCCGGCTGATGGAGCAGGCAAGCCGCAACGCCGCCGAGGCACTCGACCGGCGGCTGGCGGAAAGCGGCACCCAAGCGAAGATACTGCGCGAACTCACCGAATTCCTCGAGTTGCCCGACGAGCCGTCGCGCATCGAAGTCTACGACAACAGCCACATCCAGGGTGCGAAGGCGGTCGGAGCGATGATCGTCGCCGGGCGCGAGGGGTTCCTCAAGAACCAGTATCGCAAGTTCAACATCCGCACCGCCCAGACGAACGACGATTTCGGGATGATGCGCGAGGTCTTCACCCGCCGCTTCGCCCGCGTGCAGGAGGAGGATCCGGACCGGGATTCGGATCAATGGCCGGGCCTGGTGCTGATCGACGGCGGCAAGGGGCAGATGAGCGCGGTTCGCGAAGCGCTGGAGGACCTCGGCATTGAGGACGTACCGCTGATCGCGGTGTCGAAGGGTCCCGACCGCAATGCCGGGCGCGAGGTCTTTCATTTCCCCGACGGGCGCGAGAAGACGCTGCCGGTCAATTCGCCGGTGCTGTTCTACCTACAACGGCTGCGTGACGAAGCGCATCGGTTCGCGATCGGCGCTCACCGGCAGAAGCGCAGCCGCGCTATCAGCGCCTCGCCGCTGGACGAGATTCCCGGCATTGGACCCGCTCGCAAACGGGCGCTGCTGCTGCACTTCGGCACCGCCAGCAAGGTACGCGCCGCCGCGCTCGAGGATCTGCAACGAGCACCGGGGGTCAGTGCTGCAGTGGCCCAGGCGGTTTACGACTTCTATCACCCAAGCGGATGAGGCGAATGGACAAAAGTGAGACCCTGGGCCCCGAAGCCCAACTGCGCGACTGGCGTAAGGCCGAGCGCAAGCGGCTGATCGAACAGCGTATGACCTTGCGGGCGGAGGAGCGCGCGGCCTTGACGGAGCGGATCGCCGACCGTCTCGAGGAACTGATCGGTGATCCAGCCGGGTTGGTCATCAGCGCTTACTGGCCATTCCGCGGCGAGCCCGATCTCAAGCCGTTGCTCGCCCGGCTGCGTGAACGCGGCGCGGTCACGGCACTTCCGGTAGTGGTGCAGAAGGCGCATCCGCTGGAGTTTCGTGCATGGCAAAGCGGCGACAAGCTCGATCGCGGCGTGTGGAACATCCCGATACCGGCCGAGGGGCGGGTGGTGATCCCCGACGTGGCGATCGCGCCCGTCGTGGGCTTCGATCGCCAGTGCTACCGGCTCGGCTACGGCGGCGGCTTCTTCGACCGCACGATGGCGTCACTCGGAGGCAAGCCGCGCCTTTATGGAGTCGGCTATGCGGATCAGGAGATCGCTACAATCCACCCGCAGGCGTACGACGTGCCGATGCTGGCGGTGTGCACGGAACGCGAGACGGTGATGCCGGTCTGATGGCTGGATCGCCGATCAGGCTGGCGGCGTCGCTTCGCGGATCATGCCTTCCTGGGCGACGCTGGCGACCAAGCGACCGTCGCGGCTGAAGATCTGCCCGCGACCGAAACCACGCGCGAGGCCCGACCATGGGCTCTCCGTCACGTAGAGCAGCCAGTCGTCGGCGCGGAATTCGTCATGGAACCAGATGGCGTGATCGAGGCTCGCTGCCTTAACCTCGCCCTTGTGGAAACTCAGCCCGTGCGGTTGGATGGCCGTGGCGAGGAGCTGGAAGTCGCTGGCATAGGCAAGAATCGCGCGATGGATGGGCTGGCTGTCGGGCAGCGGCGCCATCGTCCGGAACCAGACATGCGCGACAGGCTCGCGCTTTCCAGGCGATTGCCAGTTGCGCGGTCCGACCGAGCGCACATCGATCGGACGCGCCCGGACCATCAGGTTGCGCAGGAGTCCATCGGGCATCGTCTCCGCGAAGCGGTTCCTGATGGCGGCGTCTGGCTCCAATTCCTCCGGCGGAGGCACGTCGGGCATCTTCGGATACTGGTGATGCGGACCTTCCTGCGGCGTCTGAAACGACGCGATCAGGTTCAGGATCGGCTCGCCCTGCTGACTGGCCACGACACGACGGTTGGAGAAGCTGCGGCCGTCGAAGTCGCGCTTGACGCGAAACTCGATCGGATGCGCGTCGCTGCCGCTGCGTAGAAAGTAAGCATGAAGCGAGTGCGTGTGCCGGTCATCCGGCACCGTTCGGCGAGCTGCGACGAGAGCCTGGGCAATGGCCTGGCCGCCAAACACGCGGCCGGTTCCTTCCTCAAGCCGTCGGCCGATGAACCGGTCTCCGCCACGCGGATCGAGGTCGAGCAGCAGGATGAGCTCGGCAACGAGACGCTCGGGGTTAGCTGTAGTCACGGGCGGATTCGCCATGGCTCCAGCGCCTTGCGCGGCAAACTGCGTAGCGTCAACGTATGCCAAGTATTTGCCACCGCCCTTCTGGCAATTGCCCCGGTGCTGTTGCACCGGGCCAACAGAGCGTCAGGCGGTGCTCACCCGGGCGCTCAAAGGAAAACCCGCCCGGCTCGGCCGGACGGGTCTCTCTTCGTTTTGGCCAAGAATTAGCCGGCGGCGAGCGCCGCGAGCAGGAGCAATGCCACGATGTTGGTGATCTTGATCATCGGGTTCACGGCCGGGCCGGCGGTGTCCTTGTAGGGATCGCCCACCGTGTCGCCGGTCACCGCGGCCTTGTGAGCCTCGGATCCCTTGCCGCCGTGGTTGCCGTCCTCGATGTACTTTTTGGCATTGTCCCAGGCGCCGCCGCCTGAAGTCATCGACAAGGCAACGAACAGCCCGCCGACGATCACGCCAAGCAGCAAGGCGCCCAGTGCGGCGAAACCGTTGTGCTGGCCGGCAACGAGCGTGATCACGAAGTAGACCACGATCGGCGCCAGGACCGGCAGCAGGCTCGGCACGATCATTTCCTTGATCGCCGCCTTGGTCACCAGGTCAACGGTCCGGGCATAGTTAGGACGGCTGGTGCCCGCCATGATCCCGGGATCGCTGGCGAACTGGTCGCGCACGTCCTTGACGACGTCGCCGGCCGCGCGGCCGACCGCCGTCATCCCCATCGAACCGAACAAGAAGGGCAACAGCGCGCCGAGCAGCAAGCCGACGATCACGTAAGGGTTCTCCAGACTGAAATCGACGTCGGTGTCCGGGAAGAACTCGGCCAAATCGGTCGTATAGGCCGCGAACAGCACCAGCGCCGCAAGGCCCGCCGAGCCGATCGCGTAGCCTTTGGTGACCGCCTTGGTGGTATTGCCGACTGCATCGAGCGCGTCGGTCCGGGCTCGCACGGTCTCGTCGAGACCCGCCATTTCGGCGATGCCGCCGGCATTGTCGGTGACCGGGCCATAGGCGTCGAGCGCCACGACCATGCCGGCCAGCGCCAGCATCGCAGTGGCTGCATAGGCGATGCCCATCAGGCCGGCGATCTGGAACGTCACCACGATTCCAGCGACGATGACCAGCGTCGGGAGTGCCGTTGCCTCCAGGCTGATAGCCAGGCCCTGGATCACGTTCGTACCGTGGCCCGTTTCCGATGCCTTGGCGATCGAGCGGACCGGCCGATAGTTCGTGCCGGTATAATACTCGGTGATCCAGATGATCAGACCGGTAATCGCCAGGCCGATCATAGCGCACCAGAACAGCGCCCAACCGGTGAAGCTCTCCACTTGCGCCGCCGTCCCCTCGACCGACAGCGGCTCATCCGGTGCGATGTTCTCGAGGTTTGTCTCGACCATGCCGCCGCCGATCACCGCGTTCATGTCGCCGAGCGCGTAGTTCATAACCAACCAGATGGCCGGGATCGACAATACAGCGGTGAGGCCGAAGCCCTTGTACATCGCACCCATGATGTTCTGGCTGGAGCCGAGGCGCACGGCGTAAGTGCCGATGATCGAGGTGACGATGCAGACGCCGCCGATCAGCAGAGGCAGCGCCATCATCGGCAGCAGCAGGCCGCCGATGTCGGTCAACAGCAGCGCGGTCAGAACCATCGTGGCACCGACGGTGACCACGTAGGTCTCGAACAGGTCGGCAGCCATGCCGGCGCAGTCGCCGACGTTATCGCCCACGTTGTCGGCGATCACGGCGGGATTCCGGGGATCGTCCTCGGGAATGCCGGCTTCGACCTTGCCGACGAGGTCCGCGCCAACGTCGGCCGCCTTGGTGAAGATGCCGCCGCCGAGACGGGCGAAGATCGAGATCAGCGAAGCGCCGAACGCGAGAGCGACGAGTGCATCCACGACTTCGCGGCTGTTCGCCTCCAAATCCATCGGCCCGATCAGCACATAGAAGAAGACGGCGATCGCCAGCAGCGCCAGACCGGCCACCAGCATTCCCGTGATGGCGCCTGCGCGGAAGGCCAGCGTCAGGCCCTGCTGCAGCCCGGTTTGCGCCGCGGCTGCCGTGCGCAGGTTCGAGCGCACCGAGATGTTCATACCGATAAAGCCGGCGACACCGGAAAGGATCGCGCCGAGCACGAAGCCCACCGCCGAGATCAGGCCGAGGAACACGGCGACGATCACCGCCACAACGATGCCGACTACCGCGATGGTGGTGTACTGGCGCTTCAGATAGGCTTGCGCGCCTTCCTGAATGGCGCCGGCGATTTCCTGCATCCGCGCCGTTCCCGGCGAAGCGCCGAGAACTTGCCGGCTGGTGACGAAACCGTAAACGACCGCAAGCAGTCCTAGCCCAATGGCTATCAGTGTCAGGTCCATAGTGAGACCGTCCTCCCCCAAAAGGAAGCGCAGCCCGATCATGGCGCCGGGTCCACGCGGAAC
>JAJUJV010000108.1 GCA_029265155.1 Altererythrobacter sp.
ACGACGCCCTGCAGGCCCGTCAGCTGGCTGTCGAGATAGGCGCGCAGCCGGTCGAGTTCCTCGAAGTCGCACAGCTCGGTCGCTTCGACGACTTCGTCGAATTCCTCGGTAAAGACCTTGTAATCGAAGGTTTCCGGAAGGTCGGTCCACGGGCGGTTGGGACGCACGGGCATCGTGCCTTCCTCGCCCTCGTCGCCGACGTCGCCTTCGGACATCTTGGTCTCGGACTCGACCTCCTGCTCGCTCTCCTGGTCGCCCTCGCCTTCGCCGCTGTCGCCGGCGACCTGTTCCTGACGAAGCTCCTGGCTTTCCTCTTCGGACTGGTCTTCGGAGTCCTGCTCGTCCTGGCCGGAATCCTCCTCGCCCTCTTCGTCCTCGCCGGACTCGTCGAGCGGCTCGGCTTCGACGAGCTGGAGGTGCCGCAGCATGTCGATGGCGAGCGACTGGAACGCCTTCTGGTCGTCGAGCGTGAGCGCCAGGCGCTCGAAATCGTCGCCGGTGCGGCTCTCGATGTGCTCGCGCATCATCTCCACGCCCGCTCGCGCCGCCTCGGGGATCGGCTGGCCGGTGAGTTGCTCGCGCAACATCAACGCCAGCGCCGTTTGCATCGGCACTTCGTCGGCGCTTTGCGCCCGCACGATCGGATCGCTGCTGGTGCGCAGTTCGGTCATCGCAGCGAGATTATCGCGCATCCCGGCGTAGTTGTTCTCGCCCAGCGCTTCATAGCGCACGCGCTCCACCGCGTCGTAAGCCGCGCGGGCGCCAGGCTCGGCGGGCATGTTGCGGCGGTGCAGGCTTTCGTCGTGATGCCGCAGCTTCAGCGCGAAGCTGTCGGCAAAGCCCCTCGCCTCCCGCGCCTGCTGCTCGGGCAGTGTGCGGCTGGGCATCGGCACGCGCAGCGCCTTGCCCTGGATTGCCGGTGCGTCGGAGGTCCAGCTCACTTCGGCTTCGGCGTCATGGCCGATGGCCCGGGCCGTGCCGGTGAGCGCCTGCTTGAAACGGTCTAGAGGGGATTCGTCGGCCATTACTGCGGCCTGCTAGCAGGAAACCCCCGCCGGGCGAAGCGCGCCCTATAGCGCCGCGTTGGCGCCGAAGACGCCGATCAGCACCGGATCGCGCGTGGCAGCTGGATCGGCTCGGATGGCGGCCTCTTCGCGGGCGATCTCGCCCCAGATCACATCGTCCACCTGCGCGGCGAAGTTGCGCGCAAGGCTGGAGACATCGACGCCGGTGAGGCCAGAGAGGAGCTGACCCATCAGCGGATCCTCGGCGATGCGGATCGCTTCGCCGATTTCCGGCAGCATGGCCAGGATCAGCTGCTCGCCCATCTCCTCGCGCAGGAAGCTCGTGGCTGCGGTCGGGCCGCCGCGGATCAGGGCGACCGTATTCGCAAAGCCGATCGTGCGCACGGTGTCGGCCACGATCGGCGCCGCGCGGTACGAGGCATCGACCGCGATGCCCGCCACCACGCCTTCGAGGCGGTCCTTGAACAAGGCCGAGGTGAGGATGTTGGTCAGCACGTTGCCCCGCGTACCGAAGAACCGTTCCAGCCCCACCTGCTGGACTTGTTGGTCCCAGAACCCGCCCGGCGCGGTCAGGCGCAGGAACGCGTTCTCGGTCGAGAGCACCAGTAGCCGCCGGATCGCTTCGGTGAAGCTGATCTGGCCGGTGGTGGCGCATCCCGGCAGCGCCAGCACCGCCACGGCGGCCAGCGATCCGGCAATGAAACGGCGGCGGGGCAGAACCGAGGCGACATCCATCGTATTGAACCTTTCCACGTGCGGCGCTTGCCGCGCCGGCGTCTGACCTCCCATATGGAGCGGCTCCGATGAACCGCGTCCGACTTCTCCACTTCAACGCCGCGCTCGGCCCGCTCGACTACCGCGTTCCGGAGGGGATGGAGGTGGCGCCGGGATCGGTCGTCGTCGCGCCGCTGGGGCCGCGGCAGATCGTCGGAATCGTCTGGGAGCCCGAACGGCTGCCCACCGAGCCGGTTCCGGATGCCAAGCTGCGCCCGCTGATGGCGGTCTTCCCCGTGCCTCCGCTCCAGCCCGAACTGCGGCGGCTGATCGAGTGGACCGCCGACTACTACTGCGCGTCGCCCGCTTCAGTCGCGCGCATGGTGCTGTCGAGCGGCGGCGCGCTGCGCGGTCCTTCGACGATAACCGAGTACCGCCTCAGCGGCGGGATGCCGGAACGGATGACCGCGCAGCGCCAAGCCGCGATCGAAGCTCTCGAAGGCGAGCAGGCGACGATCCGCGAACTGGCGGGGATCGCCGGCGTCAGCGAAGGCGTGCTGCGCGGGCTCGTCAACCAGGGCGTGCTGGAGCCGGTCGTGGTCGACTGCGACAGGCCCTATCCTCCGGCCGCGGCAGACTATGCGCAGCCTGAACTGACCGAAGATCAACAGGAGGTCGCCGGACGCTTCACCGCGGCCGTTCGGGCAACCGGCTTCGCCCCTTTCCTCCTCGACGGCGTCACCGGCTCGGGCAAGACCGAGGTCTATTTCGAGGCCATCGCAGAGTGCCTCAGGAACGAGCGGCAAACGCTGGTCCTGCTGCCGGAAATTGCGCTTACGGAAGCCTTCCTGCGGCGCTTCGAAGAGCGCTTCGGCGCGCCTCCGATCGTCTGGCATTCCTCGCTCAAGTCGACCGAGCGACGGCGCGCCTGGAGGGCTATCGCTTCAGGCGAGGCGCAAGTGGTCGTCGGCGCGCGCTCAGCGCTGTTTCTGCCCTACGCCCGGCTCGGTCTCATCGTCGTCGACGAAGCCCACGAAGTCAGCTTCAAGCAGGACGACGGCGTGCGCTACAACGCCCGCGACGTGGCGGTGATGCGCGCGCGGTTCGAGCGCATCCCGGTCGTCCTCGCCAGCGCCACCCCGGCGCTCGAGAGCCTGCAGATGGCCGAGAGCGGAATTTACGAGAAGCTCGTGCTTCCGGCCCGCTTCGGCGGGGCCGAGCTGCCGGCGATCGACACGATCAACCTCACCGAAGAGAAGCCCGAGCGCGGCCGCTGGTTGGCGCCGCGGCTGGTGGCGGCGATGGAAGAGCGCCTCGCGCGCGGTGAGCAGTCGCTGCTGTTCCTCAACCGCCGCGGCTACGCTCCGCTGACGCTGTGCCGACACTGCGGCTTCCGCTTCCAGTGCCCGAACTGCAGCGCCTGGCTGGTCGAGCACCGACTGAGCCGCCGGCTCGCTTGCCACCACTGCGGCCACGAGACTCCGCCGCCGAACAACTGCCCCGAATGCGGCGAACCGGAATGCCTGGTCGCCTGCGGCCCGGGCGTCGAGCGTATCGCCGACGAAGTCGCCGAGCGCCTGCGCGAGGCGCGGCTGGCCGTGGCGACCTCCGACACCCTCAATTCGCCCGAAAAGGCCGCCGAGTTCATTGCCCGTGCCGAGGCGGGCGAGATCGACGTGATCGTCGGCACTCAGCTCGTCACCAAGGGCTTCCACTTCCCGGAGCTGACCCTCGTTGGCGTCGTCGATGCAGACCTCGGCCTCGAAGGCGGCGACTTGCGCGCGGCGGAGCGGACCTACCAGCAAGTCGCTCAGGTCGCCGGGCGCGCCGGACGCGGCGCCAAGCCGGGCGAAGTGCTGATCCAGACACGGCATCCCGAAGCTTCGGTCATTGCAGCGCTGGCCGCCGGCGATCGCGATGCCTTCTATGACGCTGAGACGGAAGCGCGACGCCACGCCGGCGCCCCGCCGTTCGGGCGCTGGGCAGCGATCATCGTCTCCAGCGAGGACGAAGCCGAAGCGCGCGAAGCGGCCAACCGCATCGGCGCCACGCGCCCGCACCTCGACGACGTGATGATCCTCGGCCCTGCCCCGGCTCCGATGGCGCTGCTGCGCGGCCGCTATCGATATCGCCTGCTGCTCAACGCCCGCCGCAGCGCCGAAGTGCAGAACGTCATCCGCGACTGGCTTGGCGCCCTCAGTTTTCCGCAAGGGGTGCGGGTAGCCGTCGACGTCGATCCCTACAGCTTCGTGTAAACGGCCTTCGCGTCCTCGGTCAGCTTGTCCATCGCCCATTTCCACGGGCGCGGCCCCCAGCTAATCCGTGCCACACCGGCCTCGGCAATGGCCGCCAGGTCCATCGCGTCGCCTTTGATCACGTTCACCGGCAGCGGCGATGCCGAACAGACCTCCGCAATGAGGTCGAGATCACTGAGACCCGGCACGAAGAAGCTGTGCGCCCCCGCCTCGGCAAAGGCATGCGCGCGTTCGAGAGCTTCGGGCAGGAGCGCCCGATCGTTCGGGTTCTCGCTCGCCACGAGACGCTTGAGGAACAGGTCGGTGCGCGCGTTGACCCACAAACCGCTCTCGACGACGGCGGCGACCCGCTTCGCCTGTTCCTCGATCGGATGGAGCCCTTCCCCGCCGATCACCTGGTCCTCGAAGTTGCAGCCGACGGCACCGGTCTTGGCCAGCGAGCGCGCATGTTCGGCGAGATGCGCTGGATCCGCAGCGAAGCCGCCTTCGAAGTCGACCGATACCGGCACGTCCACTCCGCCGACGATACGTCGCACGCAATCGAGAAGCAGCGCGAGCGGAATGCCCTCTCCATCGGGAAAGCCGTTGGCTTCGGCCAGGCCATGGCTACCGGTGGCGATAGCCTTCGCGCCCGCCGCCGCGACCGCCTTGGCGCTGCTCACGTCCCAGATGTTGTAGAGCAGGATCGGGTTACCCGGCTGGTGGAGCGCAGCGAAACGATCGCGGTAGTCCTGGTTCATCTCTTTCCTTCCCGTTCGAGCAGCGCCCGCTTGATGTCGAGGCCGTAGGCATAGCCGCCTAGCGAGCCGTCGGAACGCACCACGCAGTGACATGGGATCAGCACGGGCACATGGTTCGCCCCGTTGGCCGACCCGGCCGCGCGCACCGCCGACGGATTGCCCGCAGCAGCGGCGATCTCGGTGTAGGAGCGGGTCTCGCCCGGAGGAATCTTGCGCAATTCCTGCCACACCCGCTCCTGGAACGCGGTGCCGCGCACGTCGACCGGAATGTCGCGGCCCGTCGCAGGATCTTCCACCGCGGCAATCACGCGCTGCAGCAGCGCGGCGAAGTCCTCGCCTCCTTCCACCAACTCGGCATTGGGAAACAGCCGTTCGAGTTCGTCGCGCCCGCGGCTAAAGGAGAGACGGCACACGCCTTTTTCGGTGGCCGCAACGAGCATCGGGCCAAGCGAACTTTCGACCACCGCCCAGCGGATCGTGACTCCCGCCCCGCCTCTCACCCACGCCGACGGCGACATGCCCAGCCTCCCTTCCATCGAATCGTAGAACCGCGAGGCGCTTTCGAAGCCAGCATCGTAAATCGCGCCGGTCACACTCTCGCCGTCCGTCAGCGCTTCCCGAGCCCGCTCTTCCCGCAAGGCGCGGGCATACGCTGCCGGCGAAAGCCCCGTCAGCCGCGAGAACACGCGCTGAAAGTGGCTCGGCGAATAGCCCGCGGAGTTCGCCAGTTGCGCCAGCGGCAGCGGCATCTCGGCCGCCTTAATCGCCTTGATGGCGCGCAGCACCGCCTGCTCGTCCCGCGCTACATCGTCTGGGAGGCAGCGCAGGCATGGCCGCAATCCGGCTTCACGCGCTTCCGCTCCGCCGGCAAAGAAGCGCACGTTTGCACGAGCAGGGTGACGCGCGGCGCACGAAGGGCGGCAATAGATGCCGGTCGAAAGCACGCCCGTGACGAAACGCCCGTCGTACGCCCGGTCGCGCCGCACCACCGCGGCCCACGCTTCTTCATCGGTGATGCCAAGGGTGTCCATGGATCGATCTCGCACACATAGAAGAGTAATGATCGTCGGGCGAAGTGATAGCCTTTCCGTACCGCCGCGACGTCCCACCGCTTGCGCTCAAAGCCGATGACGGCGAAAAGCGGGCCAAATGACGGGTGGGATCGGAACTTTGATGCGCAGGCTGGCGCTGTTGCTGCTCGCGCTGGTGGCACCCGCGATCGCTCAGGCGGAGCCGGCGGATATCGACGCGGCCGCGCGGGGCGTCGTGCGTATCGTCATCGTCGAGATCGATGGCGAGCGGCTTATCCCGCTGTCGCATGGCACCGGCTTTGCCGTAGGTCCGGAGCAAATCGTCACCAATGCCCATGTCGTCGCAGAGGCGCGCGCTGACGACAGCCTGGCGATCGGGATCGTACCGTCCGAGGGGGCTGAGGCGGTTTATGGCCGGATCGTGGCCGTCAGCACGCGCAACGACCTGGCACTGCTGGCGACGACGGCACCGATGAACCTGCCGCCGCTGACCATCTCCGGCAATCCGCTGCGCGACAGCGGGGCGGTGACAGCCGTCGGCTATCCGATGAACGTCGACCGGGCCCAAGGACTCTCGTCGGGAGACATCTTCCGGGCCCATCCACCAGTTAAGAGCACCGGCTTCCTCAGCGGGCGGCGTTCGACCCGCGAGTTCGATTCGCTGCTCCACACCGCGCCGATCGCTCGCGGCAGCAGCGGCGGCCCCCTGCTCGACGATTGCGGCCGCGTAGTCGGGGTCAACAGCTTCGGCACTCAAAGCGGTAGCGCCGATGCTGAGTTCTACTTCGCTGTCTCCACCCGCGAGTTGCTGCCGTTCCTGCGAGCGAACGACGTGACGCCGCAAGTCAACGCCAGCCCGTGCCGCAGCCTGGCCGAACTCGAGGCAGCGGAGCGCGAGCGGGCAGAGCGAGCGCAACAGGCAGCGCAGGCACAGGCCGCGGCCGAAGAGCAGACCCTCGCCCGCCGCCGCGACGAGACGCGCCGTGAGGTCGAATTCGCCGTCTTTGCGGAACGGGAAAGCGGACTGGCGCTATCGATGGTCCTGCTGATGGCCGCACTCGCGGCAAGCGGCCTTGCTGTGCATGCCTACCACATTGACCTGCGGCACAATGCGGAGATCGGTTTCGCTCTGGCCGCGCTGGCAGTCCTTTGTGCAGGGGTGGCGTGGGTCAATCGGCCCGGCCTCGACGACATCGAGATGCGCTTGGAGGACCGATTGCGAGCCGAGATGGCAGCCGAAGCCAGCGGACCGATCCGAACCGCCGCCCCCGGGCGGATGGTCTGCGTGCTGCAGCCGGACCGAAGCCGCATCACCGGCTCCGCCGCACAGGACGTGCCGTTCGATTGGAGCCCGGACGGCTGCGTCAACGGCCGCACGCAGTACGGCTTCGCCAACGGTGTGTGGACCCGGATCCTGGTGCCCGCGTCCGAAGCGGCGGTGTCGGTTAACCGCTTCGACCCGCAGACGCTCGAGTATCGTGTCGAACGTTACCTGCTGGGGACTATGGCCATGTCGCGGGCCCGCGCAGCCCGCTCCGAATTCAAGGCCCCGTCTTGCGGCATCACCGAGCCCGAAGCGAGCGAGTTCGGCGCGGTACAAGCCACGGTGCTCTCGCTGCTCCCCGAAAGGCCCAACGAGCGGTTGGTTTACAGCTGCTCTCCCGCTGGGGATTGAAGCGCCCGCACGCGGTCGGCGGAGGGCGGGTTGCATAGCCTTGCCCCCTTTGCTAGGGGCGCGCCAGCCTCACCGGGATGCTTGTGC
>JAJUJV010000203.1 GCA_029265155.1 Altererythrobacter sp.
CTTGCGCACGAATTCCCGCGCGTCGTCGCCGAGTTGCTCGATGCTCCTTTCATCGAGGCGGCTCGCCGTGTCTTGCAGCTTGCGCGACGCACTCCGCGCGTAGTCCGCGTATTTCGGCCCGAGGTTCTGCTCGATGGTAGGAGCGTTCTCGTCCACGACACGGCTCAGGCCTGTAAGGGCCTCGCTTGCTTTGGATTTACCCTCGCGCGCTAGTTCGAGCGCTTTGCTCTTGGCTTCTCCGGTCCAGTCTTCGCCGCGAGTAATCGCTTCCGCACGGTAGTTGTCGGCGCGCTCCCGGGCACCCGCGCCAAGTTCAGCCACGCCAGCGCGGGCCTCCTCTAGGGCCGCGTTGAAGCGGGACTTGGCTTCATTGCGATGCGAGCGGATGCTTTCCTCGGTCCCTGCTCCAGCGCCGTTGCTGTCCACGCTTGTCGCTTTGGAAGTGGTCTTGCGCGGCTTCGGGGTCTTAGCGGCAGTCTCAGCCATGATATCCCTTTCCATAGATCCGCCTGTGGCTTGATCGGAAGGGGCCAACCCCCTTCTCAGTTGCCCAAACCAACGCGGGTTGCAGCGGTCGGTTCCGCCGCATAGGAGGCGCTCAACGCCCTTTGCAAGGGTGTCTTGCCGGATTACCACACTTCCCGAAAACTCACCATTCGTTCGGAGCGACGCATGACCGCCATAATCGATATTCACGGGCGCGAAATTCTGGACTCGCGGGGCAACCCCACGGTCGAAGTCGATGTGATGCTGGAAGATGGCAGCTTCGGCCGCGCGGCCGTGCCCTCGGGCGCATCGACCGGAGCACACGAAGCCGTGGAGCTGCGGGATGGCGACAAGGCGCGTTACCTCGGCAAGGGCGTTTCCAAGGCGGTTGCGGCGGTAAACGGTGAAATTGCCGAGCGACTGGTCGGCTACGATGCAGAAGAGCAACGCGAGCTCGATCTCGCCATGCTCGACCTCGACGGTACATCGAACAAGAGCCGCCTCGGCGCCAACGCGATCCTAGGCGTCAGCCTGGCCATAGCCAAGGCGGCTGCCAACGCTCGCGGAATGCCGCTGTGGGCCTATGCCGGGGGTGTCTCGGCGCATGTCCTGCCGGTGCCGATGATGAACATCGTCAACGGCGGGGAGCATGCCGACAATCCTATCGACTTCCAGGAGTTCATGGTGATGCCGGTCGGCGCTTCGACGCTGGCAGAGGCGGTGCGGTGGGGCGCAGAGATTTTCCACACGCTCAAGAAGGGCCTCCATGACAAGGGCCTTTCAACCGCGGTGGGTGACGAAGGCGGTTTTGCGCCGAACCTTGCCAGCACGCGCGACGCGCTGGACTTCATCATGGACTCGATCGCGCAAGCCGGCTTCAAAGCCGGTCAGGACGTGGTGCTTGCGCTGGATTGCGCATCAACCGAGTTCTTCAAGGACGGCAAGTATGAGATTTCCGGCGAAGGTCTCAGTCTCTCGCCGGAGCAGTTTGCCGGTTACCTCGCGGACCTTTGCGATGCCTACCCGATCCGTTCGATCGAAGACGGAATGAGCGAGGACGATTTCGAGGGCTGGAAGGCGCTGACCGACAAGCTCGGCGATCGAGTCCAGCTCGTCGGAGACGACCTGTTCGTGACCAATCCCGAGCGCCTGCACATGGGCATCGGCAAGGGCCTCGCCAACTCGCTGCTGGTGAAGGTCAACCAGATCGGCACGCTGACCGAAACGTTGCAGGCCGTCGATATCGCGCATCGCGCAGGCTATACGGCGGTGATGAGCCACCGTTCGGGCGAAACCGAGGACGCGACGATCGCCGACCTCGCCGTCGCCACCAATTGCGGTCAGATCAAGACCGGCTCGCTCGCTCGCTCCGACCGGCTCGCCAAGTACAACCAGTTGATCCGGATCGAAGAAGAGCTCGGCGACGCGGCTGTATACGCAGGAGCGGGCTGTTTCGGCCGCATCGGCGGTTGATCCGCGCGGCAATCCAGCCATCATGCCGCGGGGAGCACGTCGGCTCGACCTAGGCGGCCCCCATCTCACTGGTCACGCCCCCGGGCGTGGAGTCTTAGCGGAGTCCCGATGAAATCACGCCTGCTTCCCGCCCTTCTGCTCGGCATCGCGACCGTCTCGTTCGGGCCGATAGCTTGCTCCAATGGCGACGAACAGGCGGCCGAGCAGGACGCTGGCGCGGAGTCAGGCATTCTGCTGGAGGCGATGGATACATCGGTTGATCCCGGTGACGACTTCTACGCCTACGCCAACGGCGGGTGGATGGAAGCCACCGAGATACCTGCGGACCGTTCGACTATCGGCGGGTTCTGGGTTGCCAGCGAGCAAACCGAGCGGAACCTAGCTGCCATCATTTCCGAACTGCAGCAGTCGGAGCCGGCACCTGGCACCAACGCGGCGCGGGTCAAAGTCTACTATGACGCATTCGTGAATAC
>JAJUJV010000174.1 GCA_029265155.1 Altererythrobacter sp.
CAGCTTCGACAACGCGGTGGTCAACGCCTCCGTCCTCAAGGAAATGGATGAAGTCTGGCAGAAGCGCTTCCTGCTCTGGGGCATCGCCTTCGCCGTGTTCGGGATGCGTATCGTCTTCCCGGTCGCTATCGTGGCGATCGCCGCCGGATTGGGCCCGATCGACGCCGTGACGCTCTCGCTGACGAACCCGGAGGAGTACGAGCGGATCGTCTCTTCGGCGAACGTCGGAATCGCCGGATTCGGCGGGGCGTTCCTGGCGATGGTCGGGCTCAAGTTCTTCTTCAATGCCGACAAAGAGGTGCACTGGATCGGTGTGGTCGAACGCAAGCTCGCGGCGGTATCGGCGGTCAAAGCGGTCGAGATCGGGATTCTGCTGCTAGTGCTTTGGGGCATTTCGAGCCTGCTCGACGCTGCCGATGCGCTCACTTTCCTGGTTTCGGGCATCCTTGGCATCGTCACTTTCATTTCGGTCGAGGCGATCAACACCGCGCTGGAAATCCACGACCAGCGCCGCCACCTCGCCGGCGCGGCGGTGCGCAGCGGGCTCGGCGGCTTCCTCTACCTCAACGTGCTCGACGCCAGCTTCAGCTTCGACGGCGTGATCGGCGCCTTTGCCCTGTCGAACAACATGGTGGTGATTGCCCTTGGCCTGTCGATCGGCGCTATCTTCGTCCGCTCGATGACCATCCACCTGGTCCACCGCGGCACGCTCGCCGAATACGCGTATCTCGAGCATGGTGCATTCTGGGCCATCATCGCGCTTGGCGTGATCATGCTGTTCGGCGCAGTCGCGCACGTCCCCGAAGTCTTCACGGGGCTGATCGGCGCCACCTTGATCGCGCTGTCGTTCTGGTGGTCGGTGCGGCAGAACCGCCGCGAACAAGTCAAGCAGCCGGCCGCCTGGGAAGAGCGGCCAGGCGGCTAGCGATCGGCGCCGAGATCACCAGTTGCAGCAGGTGATAGGCGAGCACCGGTAGCAGCAGCAGCCCGGCAACCGCGGGCGGAAACAGCACCGCCGCCAGCGGCGCGCCGAGCGCGATGCTCTTCTGCGCTCCGGCAAAGAGGAACGCGATGCGGTCGCCCCGGTTCAACCGTAGCCATCCACCGAGAAGCCACGCTCCGCCAAAGCCGACCGCCAGGAACACGCAGACGAGCAGCAGCATGGCGGCCCAGTCGGTCAGGCTCACCAGTTGCCAAAGCCCCTGTTCGACCGCCCCCGAGAAGGCGACGTAGACCGCGATGGCGATCGCCAGTCGGTCCATCCAAGTGGTCAGGCGGCGGTGCTCGCGCACCAGATGGCCGGCGCGGCCTTGGGCAAGCTGACCAATCAGGAACGGCAGCAGCAGGATCAGCGCAATGCGCTCGAGAGCGGCGAGATCGAGCGCGGCCCCCTCGCTCCCGGCGAGCAGCGAAAACAGCGGGGCGCTGAGGAACACGCCGAGAATGTTAAGGAACGCGGCTGCCACTACCGAGACGGCGACGTTGCCGCCGGCGAGTGAACTGTAGGCTGTGGCCGACTGCACGGTGGACGGCAGCGCGCCGAGGAACAGCAGCCCCAACGCCAAGGTCGGCGGCAGCAACAGCGCCGAGCCGGCTTCGGCAAGGGCTAAGCCTGTGAGGCTCATCGCGGCAAAGGACCATAGCGCCAGCGGCACGAGCAGGCGCATGTGGGCAACGCCGCGCAAAACTTCGGCGCGCGGCAAGCGCAGACCGTTGAGCAGGAACAGCACGAAGATGGCGCCATTCGAGACGGTCTCGGCAATCGGCCGGTATCTGGCAGTCACGGGGACAAGCGTGGCGAGGACGATCGCCGCTATCAGTAGCCGGACCAGCGGGTCGATCCCGGACGCGAACCGCTGCAGCGCATTGGACGATCTCATGGCCGCGAGTTGCCCCGCGGCAAGCGGCTTGTCCAGCGGGGGCGGTTTAGGGCGCTGCGGCGGGCTCGGCTGTACGAGCGGCCAAGGCCACTCGGCGAAGAGCCTGGGCGGCCGGGCGCGGGTCGTGTCCTTCGGGCGGGTCGCCGCCGCCGAGTTGCGCGGCATAAGCCAGTAGCCGCTGGGCGTGCTGATGGTCCCCGCGATCGGCCAGCATGTGGCCCAGCAAGCTGGCTGCGGAGATTGAGCGCGGGTTCTCCCTCAGGTAGTCCGCAACGACGGCGATCGCGGCCTCGTCCCGGCCGAGCATCCGGTGCGCCGCGGCCAAGCGCTGGATCAGCGCTGCGTCGCGCCGAACGGATGCCGCGCGGGTATAATAGGCGAGCGCGGCGGCGGCATTCGACCGCAGCAGCGCCACATCGCCGGAGAGGACCTCGACATCGACCGAGTCGGGAAAGCGGACGCGAAGCGCTGCTGCAAGCCGCGCGGCTTCGGCTTCCATCCCCTGGCGCAGCATTTGGCGGATCATCGCAACGTCGCCCGTTCCTGGATTGACTTGCTCGAGACTCCCCACGTTCAGATGCTCGCGGCTGGGATCGGACGCCCGGTCGAGATAGACCGCGGCTTCCTGGCGCCGGCCGAGCTGCTCGTACGCGCGCCCCAACAGACCGAGAGTGTAAGGATCGGCATCGGGCTGCGCCGTTGCCGGCTCGAGGCGCGCCAGCACTTCGTTGGCTTCGCCATTAGCGAGCAAGGCCCGGCTCAGCAGTAACGGCGCGGCGGCGTTGTCGGGCTGATGCCTCGTCAGCGCGTCGAACCGCTCGACCGCCAGGCGCGGATTGCCCGTGCGCAAATCGAGGACGCCGGCGAGAAGCCGGCCGGCAGCCGTGTCGTCGTAGACACCCTCGGTGCGAGCCAGCAGCCGGCGGGCCAGCCCGTCGAGCCCGGCCCGGGCGGCGAGGACAGCCTGAAGGTAATAGGCGCGCGGATGACGAGGATCGACCTCGACCATGCGGCGCGCGATTTGCAGCATCTCGCGATGACGGCCTGCCTCTGCCAAGGTGGCCGCATATTCGCCGAGCAGCCCGAGATCGTCTGGCACGCGCTGCAGTGCAGCTTCCAGTAACGGCAGAGCGGCCCGGGCCCCTCGCGCATCGCGGACGAGCTGTGCTTCGAATTCGAGCGCCCTGGGGTCCGCGGGATCGATCGTCAACGCTCGCCGCACGGCATCGGCGACGAGATGATGCTGTCCCGCCAGATAGCGCAAGCGGCCGATGTCCACCCACAAGCGCGCGGGGGAAGGACCGGCCTCAAGCGCCCGATCGAACGCTGCGGCAGCTGCAGCGAGATCGCCCTCGCGCGTCTCCAGGAGACCCAGCGCATGGAAGCCGCGGACGCGCGTGTTCGCTGAAAAGACGCCGGCTTCCAGCCATTGGCGCGCCTCCGCAAAGTTGCCTTGCAGGAGTTCGGCTTCCCCGAGCAGCGCGGCAACTTCGCCGCGCGATGCCCCGGCGTCGAGCGACCGCCGGGCCGCCACTTCGGCCGCAATGCCATCGCCGCGCGCCAGCGCTTCGGCAGCTTGCGCGAGGTTGTCGCCGATCGGCTCCGCGCCCGCTCCGGTACCAAGCGCCAGAGCCGCAACAAGCAGCCAGACGGCGCCCAGCTTAGGCATGCAAGCCATACTGCTTCAGCAGGTCGTAGAGCGTGGGGCGACTAATACCGAGGAGCCGTGCCGTGTTCGAAATGTTGCCGTCGCTACGAGCAAGCGCGCGGCGGATGACATTTCGATCCGTCTGCTCGCGCGCGTTCTTCAGGTTGAGCACATCGGGTTCGCGCTCCGACGCTTGCTGCAGGTCAAGGTCACCGGCGGTCACCAACTTGCCATCCGCCATAATGACCGCACGCTTGACCCGGTTCTCCAGCTCGCGAACGTTGCCCGGCCAATGCCAGGCGTCAATCGCTGCGAGAGCGTCTGGCGCAAGGCCGGTAACTTGCGGGTTCATCTCCCGCGCGAACCGCTTGAGGAAGGCCTTGGCCAGCAAAGGCGCATCCCCTGTCCGCTCGGCCAGAGCGGGAATCTTCACCACCACCTCGGCCAGGCGATAGAATAGGTCTTCGCGAAA
>JAJUJV010000024.1 GCA_029265155.1 Altererythrobacter sp.
GATGCGCTGGAACGCGGCCTGAGCAGCGTTCCCCAGGTCATGCCCGCCGACATGCGCATGATCTCGTCGGGCTTCGGCTATCGCAGCGATCCATTTCATGGTGGCGCCGCGATGCATTCAGGCCTCGACTTCAAAGGCCGCATCGGCGCGCCGATCCACGCCGCTGCCGACGGCAAGGTTACATTCGTTGGCACCAAGTCCGGTTACGGAAAAGTCGTCGAGATCAGCCACGGCAACGGCATGATGACTCGCTATGCTCACATGTCCGCCTGGCGGGCCAAAGCAGGCCAGCAAGTTGCGGCAGGCGAGGTCATCGGCCTGATCGGCAACACCGGTCGCTCGACCGGCCCGCACCTTCATTTCGAAGTCCGCATTCATGGCCGCGCGGTCAATCCCCGGCCGTTCCTGGAGACCGCTCCTCATGTTCTCGAAGAAGCCCGAGCCGAGCCAACCCAGCCCGGCTCAGCGCAGTCCGCTAAAGTCCGTGGCTAGCGGCGGCTCGACGTTCTCGGTGTTAGGGGCCGACGTCACCATCACGGGGAACGTGGAAGCGAGCGCCGATCTTCACGTCGACGGCACCGTTCAGGGCGACTTGTCGTGCACGTCGCTGGTGCAGGGCGAATCGAGCCTGATCGAAGGTGCGGTGGTCGCGGACAGCGCACGGCTTTCGGGTGCCGTGAAGGGCACCATCACCGTGCGCGAGCTCGTCATCCTGAAGAGCGCGCGCATCGACGGCGACGTGCATCATGAAACGTTGACCATCGAGCAGGGGGCCAAAGTCAACGGGCGCTTTGCTCCCGATGCAACCGGAACGGCAAGCGAGCCCGCGCGCTCCCCGGCACCGGTGCTCGAACTCAACACCGACGAAGACACGCAGCGGCGGGTTTCGCTCGCCGGTTGAACACGCTTTACCGCACAAGAAAAGGCCGGCCACCCGCGAGGTAGCCGGCCTTTTCTATTCCAGTGAGCGAGGGATCAGGCGCCGGATTCGCCAGCCTCTGCCGCCCTGCGCGCCTCAAGCCAAGCTTCGGCCTCGGCTTCCTGAGCCGCCTCCACCGCAGCTTTCGCGGCCGCTTCACGCTCCGCCCGCAGCTCTTCGATCAGCACGGCGCGGTCGTCGCGGTTTTCGCTGACGACTTCCTCGCTATCGTCCTCGGCCGCCGGAGCACGCTTGGCAGCCTTGGCGACCGCCGCATCGAGCTCCCGCTGCGAGCACAGACCGAGCGTCACCGGATCCTTGGGCTGGATGTTGGCGATGTTCCAGTGCGTGCGATCGCGAATCGCGTTGATCGTGTTGCGGGTGGTGCCGATCAGCTTGCCGATTTGCGCGTCCGAGATTTCCGGATGGTTGCGGATGATCCAGGCAATGCCGTCCGGCTTGTCCTGACGCTTCGACACCGGCGTATAGCGCGGGCCCTTGGTGCGGCTGACATCGACCGGGGCGCGCTGCATCTTCAACCGGTATTCGGGATCGGCCTGGCCCCGCTCGATCTCCTCGTGCGTCAGCTCGCCCGAGTGGACCGGATCGCGCCCGGTGTACTTGGAGCTGGCGAGATCGTCGGCCATCGCCTGAACCTCGAGGATATGGAGGCCGCAGAAATCCGCGATCTGCTCGAAGCTTAGCGACGTGTTGTCGACCAGCCAGGAAGCGGTCGCATGGGGCATCAGGGGAGTGGGCTGCGCCACGATTTCTCTCCGGCAGAAATAGAAGGGCCGCCCCTCGCGGGACGGCCGTAACCTGTTCGATGTAGGGGCATTGGCTCCCTACGGCAAGAAGAGTCGTCGTCAGTCAGCCTAAGCCGCCAGTGGAAGTCCGTTCGATACAGCAACGGGAGAGAGCGCCGCGAGGAACTGGTCGGTACTGGCCGACCAGCTGAAGCGGCTTGCGTGCTCGACGCAGCGGGCGCGGTCCAGGCTCAGTGCGCCGGCGATCGCCTCTTCCAGTGAAGGCGCCATGCAACCGCTTTCAGCGGACAGCACGTCGAGCGGACCGGTCACGGGATACGCGGCAACCGGGGTGCCACACGCCAGTGCTTCGATCATCACCAGACCGAAGGTGTCGGTCCGGCTCGGAAAGACAAAGACGTCCGCGCCCGCATAGCAGGCTGCCAGGCTCGCTCCGGATTGCCGCCCGACAAACAGCGCATTTGGGTAAGCTGCCTGAAGCCGCGCCAACGCGGGTCCGTCGCCGACGACGACTTTCGAACCCGGATGACGGTTGTCGAGAAAGCCTTCGATGTTCTTCTCGACCGCGACTCGCCCAACGTAGAGCTGGATCGGCCGAGGCAAGCCCGCGAACACGTCGGGCGGTGCAAGATCGGGACGGAACTGTGCCAGATCCACGCCTCGGCCCCAGTCGCGCAGACGCACGAAACCCTTGCCCCGCAGTTGCTCGCGAACGGTAGCGGTGGCGACCATCACTCCTGACGATGCGGCATGAAAGCGCCGGATATAAGGCCAGAACAACGCGGGCGGCAGGCCGGTCCGGCGCGCCAGGTACTCGGGGAACTGAGTGTGGTAAGCGGAGGTGAAACTGCGTCCACTCCTCCGACACCAGCTCCGCGCTGCCCAGCCGAGCGGGCCTTCGGTGGCAAGGTGGATCGCTTCTGCGTCGAACGTTGCCAAGCGATCGCCGACGGAGCGCGGATGCGTCAGCGCCAGCCGGATCTCGCCATAAGTGGGGCACGGCAGCGAGCGGAACTGGTCGGGCGAGACGATCAGGACTTCATGGCCGCGTGCCCGCAGCTCACCCGTCACCGCCGCGAGGGTGCGCACGACCCCATTGACCTGCGGCGTCCATGCGTCGGTGACGAGGGCGATCCTCATGCGGCGCGCGCCATGGCCTCACCCGCAACGGCCAGCGCTGCCAGAGCATCGCGGCGCGCGATCTCTTCCGGCCAGTTGAGCACTTCCATCCGTCCGTCGAAGTGCTCGACCAAAGCCGTGCAGCCTTCGACCCAATCACCGTCGTTGTAGTAGGTCACGCCGTCGAACTCCTTGATCTCCGCCGTGTGAATGTGGCCACAGACCACCCCATCGACCCGGCGCGCGGCGGCGGCGCGCGTGACGACTTCTTCGTAGCGGGAGATGAACTCCACCGCGTTCTTGACCTTGTGCTTGGCCATCTTGCTGAGCGACCAGTAGGGTAGGCCGAAGCGGCGCCGCACGGCATTGATCCAGCCGCTCAGCACCAGCAGCAGCTCGTAGAGCGCGTCACCGACCACCGCGAGCCAGCGGTGAGCCAACATGATCGCATCGAACTCGTCGCCGTGGAGCACCAGCAGGCGCCGCCCGTCGGCGGTCTCGTGGATCGCCGCGCGCTGAATCTCGACGCCGCCGAAGTTGAGGCCGTCGAACTGACGCACCACCTCATCGTGGTTGCCCGGGATGTATACGATCCGCGTGCCGCGCTTGGCCCGCTTGAGGATGCGCCAGACAATGTCGTTGTGCGACGCGGGCCAGTACAGCTTCTTCTTGAGCCGCCAGCCGTCGATGATATCGCCAACGAGGTACATCGTCTCGCTATCGGTCGAGTCGAGGAAATCGATCAGCAGATCAGCGTTGCAGCCCCGCGTCCCGAGATGGATGTCGCTGATCCAGATCGTGCGGTAGCGGCGACGCTGATCGTCCGACGGCTCCGGGATCGAGAAATTGGAGGGGCCAGGACAAAGGGAGTGCCCCAGGGCCCCACCGTTCCCAACGTGGCCTTCGAAGTAGCCCGCCAGCAAGGGCTGAAGCTTGAGATCGCCTGCCATGGCTCAGGGCATATGGCCGGCTAATGTGACAGGGGTTTCTCAGTTCGGCGTCAGATCGGAGACAAACGCCTCAAGAGCTACCAGGCTGAAGCCATGTTGTAAGGGACGGTGACGAAGACCGCTTCGACCCCGGCGATCTGGCCTTCGACGATCTTGAACAATTCGAGCAGCACGAAGCTGTGGGGGTAGTGGAACACCGAGCGAGCCTTGGTGCCGTCGGTCCAGGTCAGGTCCACCCGCCGGCCGGTGTGATCGATGAAACCGCCGGCGAGGACCAGGCCTTTTTCCTCGTCCACCAGCGGGAAGCGTCGATCGCGCAGCCGGTCGTCGAAGATGAAGTGCCCCTTGCGGAACTGTTCGGCGCAACCCAGGCCGGCGATCGGATAGTCCGGGAAGGCATCGGGATTGTTGGTGGTCTGAACGCCGTTCTCGATCCGCTCGCATTCCTCGGTGAACTCCGCATGGAGCCTGCCGTCATTGAGCTGGAGCGTGTCGAAGTAGCCATTCGCGGCCGCGATCATCTGCTCGCGCGGTACGCGCTGATCGAGCGGCACGTCGGCGAGCATCAGCGGACGCGGTGCAATGTAGCTGTCGATGCCGGGGAACGGGCTGAGATCGACTTTACGGCAGACGATCGTCTCAGCTTCGGCAACGCGGCCGTCCTCTATCCGCAACCGCAGAGCCATGATGGCCGGAATGCCGTGCTCTTCGACAATGCCGAACCAGCTTACCTGCCCGGCAGCGGGATCAGCAGCCTTCAGGTCGTAGGTGCGGCGCCGAGCGCTGATCGTGTTCCAGAGGCCGTCACCGATTTCGAGCAAGACGTTGTTCTCGGTGAAGCGGGCACCGTCGGCCCAATCCAACCGCATCGGATCGCCCGCCTCCAGCGCGTCGAGGTACGCCTCGGCGCGCCCGTACAGCTCCGCCCGCGTCAAGGTGCGACCTGCAGCACGATCTTGCCGATGTGCTCGCCCGCTTCCATCCGCGCATGAGCGGCAGAGGCTTCCGCCAATGGGAATATCCGGTCCATCTCCGGCTTCAGCCGCCCCTCCTCGACCAGAGGCCAGACGGTCCGGGAAATCTCGTCGGCGAGCAGTTCCTTGAACGCATTGCTGCGGCCGCGCAGCGTCGAGCCGGTGATTGTCTGCCGCCGCACCATCAACCCCGCCATGTTGATTTCCGCCCTGGCGCCGCCGAGCACCGCAATCGTTACCAACCGCCCGTCGTCGGCGAGACAGTCGAGATTCCGCTGCGTGTAGCTGCCAGCCACCATGTCGAGGCAGACCTGCGCCCCTTTGCCCCCGGTGATCACACGCACCCGCTCGACGAAGTCGTCGGTCTTGTAGTTGATCGCATGATCGGCCCCAATCCGAAGAGCCGCGTCGCATTTCGCGTCGCTGCCGCAAGTGACGATCACCGTCAGGCCAAACAGCTTGCCGAGCTTGATCGCCATGCTGCCGATACCGCTGGTGCCGCCGTGGGCCAGCAGCGTCTCCCCGTCGGTGGCCCAGCCGCGCTCGAATACGTTGTGCCAGACTGTGAACAGGGTTTCCGGCAGTGCGGCAGCTTCTGCCATGCCGAGCGCTTCGGGCACAGGCAGACAATGCCGGGCATCGGCCAGGCAGTATTGCGCATATCCGCCGCCGGTGAGTAGCGCGCAAACCGGTTGCCCGAGCAGGTCCTGCGCCCCCGGCCCGGTGCCGATGACGGTGCCGGAAATCTCCAGCCCAGGGATGTCGGAAGCGCCGGGTGGCGGCGGGTATCGGCCGAGCCGCTGCAGGACGTCCGGTCGGTTCACCCCGGCAAAAGCAACCTCGACCAGGACCTCGCCAGGACCAGGTTCGGGCCTCGGCCGCTCGGTCAATTGCAAGACCTCGGGCCCACCCGGCTGCACGATTTCCACTGCGCGCATCATCGCCGGCAGCCCTCCCCCGACGCATCCGCGCCCTGCTGTCGCTCTATCGCCACAATCGCCAGCCTAACCACCGCGCCCATTGACAGCAAGCGGAGCCCGACTCATCCTATCAGTCATGGAGGACGATCTCCCCCGGGTACGCGGAGATGCCGCGAGCCGGCTGGCCGGCGAACCGCTCGATAGCTATTCGCAGGACGAGCTATCGGAGAGAATCGCGCTGCTCGAAGCGGAGATCGAGCGGGTAAAGGCCCACCGCGCCAAAGCCGCCGACCACATGAAGCTGGCCGCCTCGCTGTTCAAACCCAGAGAACCGAGCTGATGGGGCGGCGGCTCGCCCCGATCCCACTCGCAATCGCGCTCAGGCGCACCATATCCTGTTCAACCAGAAGGCCGCGCCTCGTTCTTCAGGCGTTCAGACGGCCCTTTGCACATTCGCAACTATCGGATCGTATCCTCACCGCCTGGATTTAACGCACATGCCCAGTTTCGCTCAGAGCCTCGAAAAGACCCTTCACGCGGCGCTTCAGCACGCTACCGACCGGACGCACGAATATGCGACGCTCGAGCACTTGCTGCTGGCGCTGGTCGACGATCCGGAAGCGGCCGAAGTCATGAACGCCTGCGGGGTCGATCTTTCCGAACTGTCCGGAGTGGTCCGGCAGTACCTCGACCAGGAATACCAGTCGCTGAAGACCGACGAAGGGGCGGACCCGCAACCAACCGCCGGGTTCCAGCGCGTGATCCAGCGCGCGATCCTGCACGTCCAGTCGAGCGGCAAGGATACCGTGACCGGCGCGAACGTGCTGGTGGCCCTATTCTCCGAGCGTGACAGCTACGCGGTCTATTTCCTGCAGCAGCAGGACATGAGCCGGCTCGACGCGGTGAGCTACATCAGCCACGGCATCGGCAAGGGCGGTCGCCAGCTCGAAAGCCGCTCCCCGCAGGGCAGCGAAGAGCCCGAGACGAAGAGCGAGGAGAAGCCCGAGAAGGGCAAGAAGGATTCCGCGCTCGACCAGTTCACCGTCAATCTCAACAAGAAGGCGCTGGACGGTAAGGTCGATCCTCTGATCGGCCGTGGACCCGAAGTCGACCGCACGATCCAGATCCTGTGCCGCCGCTCGAAGAACAACCCGCTCTATGTCGGCGATCCCGGCGTCGGCAAGACGGCGATCGCCGAAGGCCTCGCGCGCAAGATCGTCGAAGGCGAGGTGCCCGAAGTCCTGCAGGACGCGGTGATCTATTCGCTCGACATGGGCGCGCTGCTTGCCGGCACGCGCTATCGCGGCGATTTCGAGGAGCGGCTGAAGCAGGTCGTCTCCGAGCTCGAGAAGCTGCCGGACGCGGTGCTGTTCATCGACGAGATCCACACGGTGATCGGCGCCGGCGCGACGAGCGGCGGAGCGATGGACGCTTCGAACCTGCTCAAGCCGGCGCTCTCCAGCGGCGCGATCCGCTGCATCGGCTCGACCACCTACAAGGAGTTCCGCAACCACTTCGAGAAGGACCGCGCGTTGCTGCGGCGCTTCCAGAAGATCGACGTCAACGAGCCGACCGTCGAGGACACCGTGAAGATCCTCAAGGGTCTGCGCAGCGCGTTCGAGGAGCACCACAAGGTCAAGTACACGCCGGACGCGATCAAGACGGCCGTCGAGATGAGCGCGCGCTACATCAACGACCGCAAGCTGCCCGACAAGGCGATCGACGTGATCGACGAGGTCGGTGCGATGCAGATGCTGGTGCCGCCGTCCAAGCGGAAGAAGAAGATCACCTCGAAGGAAATTGAGGCCGTGATCGCCACGATGGCGCGCATCCCGCCGAAGTCGGTGAGCAAGGACGACAAGGCCGCGCTCGCCAGCCTCGAGAAGGACCTGAAGCGCGTGGTCTATGGCCAGGACAAGGCCATCGACGTCCTTTCGACGTCGATGAAGCTGAGCCGCGCAGGCCTGCGCGATCCGGACAAGCCGATCGGCAGCTTCCTGTTCTCGGGCCCGACCGGCGTCGGCAAGACCGAAGTCGCGCGCCAGCTCGCCAGCATCATGGGCATCGAGCTCAAGCGCTTCGACATGTCCGAGTACATGGAGCGCCACTCCGTCAGCCGGCTGATCGGTGCGCCTCCGGGCTATGTCGGCTACGACCAGGGCGGCCTCTTGACCGATGCGATCGACCAGCACCCGCACTGCGTGCTGCTGCTCGACGAGATCGAGAAGGCGCACCCCGACCTGTTCAACATCCTGCTGCAGGTGATGGACCACGGGAAGCTGACCGACCACCACGGCAAGACCGTCGATTTCCGCAACGTGGTGCTGATCATGACCACGAACGCGGGAGCGGCGGACATGGCGCGGCAGTCGATCGGCTTCGGCGCCGGCACCAAGGTGGAAGCGAGCGAAGAGGCGGTGAAGAAGATGTTCACCCCCGAGTTCCGCAACCGCCTCGACGCGATCGTTCCGTTCGACTACCTCGGCACGGAGACGGTCAGCCGCGTGGTCGACAAGTTCATCCTGCAGCTCGAGCTGCAGCTCGCCGAGCAGAACGTGCACATCCAGTTCGACACGGATGCGCGCGGCTGGCTGGCCGAGCGGGGCTACGACAAGCTGATGGGCGCACGGCCGATGGCCCGGCTGATCCAGGAGAAGGTCAAGCAGCCGCTCGCCGAAGAGCTGCTGTTCGGCAAGCTGGCGCACGGCGGCGAAGTCCACGTCAGCCTGAAGGACGACGCCTTGTCGTTCGAGCTGACTCCGGCCGCACCGAAGGTGACCAAGACCGGCAAGAAAGGCACCAAGGCGCCGGCAAAGGCGACCAAGCCCGCGCAGGACTGAACCTAGTCCCTCATCCAATCCCCGACGGGCCTGGATGAGGGCTCCTGCGTCACGGAACCGGTCGGCAAGGTTGCCGATTTCATCCCCATGACCGCCCCGTTCGCATGGATCCGGCCCGAGCCGCACGGCATCCATGTGGCCCCCGCCAATTGCTGGATCGATCCGTCGCAGCCCGTCGCCAACGCGCTGGTGACGCATGGCCACGCCGACCACGCGCGCGGCGGGCACGGGCGCACGATCGCCACGCCCGAGACGCTGGCGATCATGGAACTGCGCTACCAGACGCGCGAGGGCGGCCTGCCCGCGCACTATGGCGAGACGCTGCGGCTGCCCGGCGATGTTAGCGCGACGTTCGTGCCCGCGGGGCACGTGCTCGGCTCGGCGCAGATCGTGCTCGAGCATGCCGGGGAGCGGGTCGTGGTGACCGGCGACTACAAGCGCATGCCAGATCCGACCTGCCCGCCGTTCGAGCCGGTCGCCTGCGACGTGTTCGTGACCGAAGCGACCTTCGGCCTGCCGGTGTTCTGCCATCCGCCCATCGAGCAGGAGATCGCCAAGCTGCTCGCGGCGCGCGAGCGGTATCCGGAGCGCTGCGTGCTGGTCGGCGCTTACGCCTTGGGGAAGGCGCAACGGGTGATCGTCGAGTTGCGCCGAGCGGGACATCATGACGTCATCTGGCTGCACGGCGCCATGGAGCGGATGTGCCGGCTCTACGAGGAGCTCGGCGTACCGCTCGGCGACCTCCGCCTGGTCACCGACGCGAAGAAGGAGGAGCTGCGCGGGGCGATCGTGATCTGCCCGCCCTCCGCGCTCAACGACCGCTGGAGCCGCCGCCTGCCCGATCCGATCACCGCTATGGCGAGCGGCTGGATGCGGGTGCGCCAGCGCGCCCGGCAGCGCAACGTGGAGCTGCCGCTGGTCATCTCCGACCATGCCGACTGGGGCGAGCTCACCGCGACGATCGAGGAAGTGAACCCGCAGGAGAGCTGGATCACCCACGGCCGCGAGGAAGCGCTGCTGCGCTGGTGCCAGCTCCACCAACGCCGCGCCCGCGCGCTGGCACTGGTGGGGTACGAGGACGAGGACGATTGATGGAACGGTTCGCCGCCCTCGTCGATGGCTTGGTCTATACCCGCAGCCGCAACGGCAAGCTGGAGCTGATCGCCGATTACTTGCGCACCACACCCGATCCGGACCGCGGCTGGGCTCTGTCGGCGCTGACCGAAGGCCTGAGCTTTCCGGCAGTCAAAGGCAGCACGATCCGCAACCTGCTGATGGAGCGGGTCGATCCGGTGCTCTTCGCGCTGAGCCGCGATTTCGTCGGCGACACCGCGGAGACCGCGAGCCTGCTGTGGCCGAAGCCCGCGGGCGCCGTCATGCCGCCGCCTACGGTGAGCGAAGCGGTCGAAGCGCTGAGCCGGATGACGCGGGTCTCGGTGATGAGCGAGCTGCCGCGGCTGCTCGACCGGCTCGACCCGTCCGGGCGCCATGCACTGCTCAAGCTCGCGACCGGCGCGATGCGCGTCGGCGTCTCGGCGCGGCTCGCCAAGACCGCGTTCGCCCAGGCGTTCGGCGTCGCGGTCGAGGACGTGGAGGAATACTGGCACGCGCTCGGGCCCCCTTATGCCGAGCTGTTCGCCTGGGCCGCCGACGGCGCCGAGCCGCCCAACACCGGCGAGATGCCGCTGTTCCGGCCATTCATGCTGGCCCATCCGCTCGAGGACGCCGAGCTCGACCTCGCCGACTTCGTGGCGGAGTGGAAGTGGGACGGAATCCGCGTCCAGCTCGTCCATGCCGGCGGCGAGACCCGGCTCTATTCGCGCACCGGCGACGACATCAGCCACAGCTTCCCGGAAATAGCCGAGGCGCTAAGCATCCCCGCGGTGCTCGACGGCGAGCTACTGGTGCGCGGAGCGCATCAGGGCGGAGAAGCCGGCGGCGCGGCGAGCTTCAACGCGCTGCAACAGCGGCTCGGGCGCAAGACCGTGTCGAAGAAGATGCTGGACGAATACCCGGCGTTCGTGCGGCTCTACGACGTGCTGATCCTCGAGGGCGAAGACTTGCGCGAGCTTCCCTGGACGCAGCGCCGCGCCCGGCTCGAGGCGCTGATGCCGCGGCTTCCGCTGGAGCGATTCGACCTCAGCGCCACTGTCGAGGTCGGGAGCTTCGCGGAGTTAGCGGAGATCCGCTCCGGCGCCCGCGATGAATCCATCGAAGGCCTGATGCTCAAGCGTCGCGATTCGCCCTATGTCGCGGGCCGCCGTACCGGCCTCTGGTACAAGTGGAAGCGCGATCCGCTGCTGGTCGATTGCGTGTTGATGTATGCGCAGCGCGGCAACGGCAAGCGATCGAGCTTCTATTCCGACTACACCTTCGGCTGCTGGGACGGCGATCCCGATGAAGGCGCCGACCTGCTGCCGGTGGGGAAGGCCTACTTCGGCTTCACCGACGAGGAGCTGAAGCAGATCGACCGCTACGTCCGCAACCACACGGTCAATCGCTTCGGGCCGGTGCGCGAGACCGATCGCAGCCTCGTGTTCGAAGTGGCGTTCGACAGCGTGCACGAAAGCAAGCGCCACAAGTCCGGCCTCGCCATGCGCTTTCCCCGCATCCACCGCATCCGCTGGGACAAGCCGGCGCACGAAGCCGATCGAATCGACGCGCTGCGCGCGCTGGTGCGCGACTGATCCTCAGGCTTCGGCCAGGCTGATCGCCGCGGGATAGTCGGCCGCGTACTCGATCTTGCCCGCGCGCGGCCCCAGGCCCGCGCGTTCGAGCATGTCGAGCGGCTGCGGCCGGACGCCGGAGAGGATCACCCGCGCGCCCGACATCTCCGCTTGCTTGACCAGCTCCTCGACCGCGGCGAGGCCGCTCGCGTCGAGGAACGGCACCAGCCGCATGCGCAGGATCACCGCCCGCGGCCGTCGGCCGACCCGCCGCAGCGTGTCGAGCAGCTCGCCCGCCACGCCGAAGAAGAACGGCCCGTTGATGCGGAACACTTCGACGCCTTCGGGCAGGACGTCGCGCTGGTCGCGGTCTTCGTCCTCTTCCTCGGGATCGATGGCCGGTGCGCCGGCCTCGATCTGCACCGACTCGCTCATCCGCATCATGAACAGGAGCGAAGCGATGGTGACGCCGACACCGATCGCCACGGTGAGATCGACGAAGACCGTCAGCAGGAAGGTCAGCAGCAGCACGACCCGGTCGCCGTTCGGCATGCGCAGCAGGCTGATGAAGCGTTCGTATTCGCTCATGCCCAAGGCGACCATGAACAGGATCGCTGCCAGCGCCGCCATCGGCACGTAAGCCATCAGGTCCATCGCGAAGAGCACGAAGATCAGCAGGAAGGCCGCGTGGAAAATGCCCGCCATCGGTGAACGCCCGCCGGCCTTGATGTTGGTCGCCGTGCGCGCGATCGCCCCGGTCGCTGGCAGGCCCGCAAACAAGCTTGAGGCGATGTTGGCGACGCCCTGGCCGACGAGCTCCTGGTTCGAACGGTGACGCGTGCCGGCCATTCCGTCGGCGACCACGGCCGAAAGCAGCGCCTCGATCCCGGCCAGGAAGGCGATCGTGAAGGCCGACGGCAGCACGGCCTGGATCTTGGCCAGAGAGAGGTCCGGAAGGCTGGGCATCGGCAAGCCCGACGGCATGTCGGGAAAGCGCGAGCCGATCGTGTCGACCGGTAGGCCGAGCACCGCCACCGCCAGCGAAGCGGCGACGATCGCGATCAGGTAGCCCGGCAGACTCGGCGAGACTTTGCGCAAGCCGACTATCAACGCGAGCGAACCCGCGCCGATGGCCAGCGCGGGAAGGCTGACGAGATCGAGAGCCCCTAGGTAGGCCGCCCATTGCGGCACGAACTCGGCCGGAACGTAGTCGATAGCCAGACCGAAAAAGTCCCTGACCTGCGTCGAGGCGATGATCACAGCGATCCCGGCGGTGAAGCCGGTCACCACCGGGTGCGGCACGAACTTGATCAGCTTGCCGAGCTTGGCGTAGCCGGCGACGACCAGCATCGCGCCGGCGAGCATCGTCGCCAGGATCAGCCCGTCGTAGCCATGCTGGGCGATCACGTTGAAGATGACGATGACGAACGCGCCGGTCGGACCGCCGATCTGCACCCGCGAACCGCCCAGGGCCGAGATCAGGAACCCGGCCACGACTGCGGTGACGAGTCCGCGGTCGGGCGAGGCACCGCTGGCAATCCCTAGGGCCATGGCCAGAGGCAGCGCGACGATCGCGACAGTCAACCCGGCGACGGCGTCGGCGCGCAAGTCCTTGAAGCCGTAGCCTTCGCGCAGGACGGTCACGAGCTTGGGCGTGAAGCTCTCCGCCACGGCTATCCCTCCCGCGCCTCGCGCAGCCGGACGCCGCGCCCCGTGCCGGTACTCGGCGCATTCTCGCCGATAAGCTCGACGCCTTGAGCTTCGAGCGCGGCGATCACTTTGACCAAAGTGTCGACCACGCCGCGGACTTGTCCGTCCGACGCCTCCATCCGCTGGATGGTCGGCACCGAGACTCCCGCCAGTTCGGCCAGTTGCCGCTGATCGATGCCTATCAAGGCGCGCGCCGCGCGCATCTGCTGCGCGGTGATCATAGCACGAGTGATATATCAAACATCATCATACCGATGTGAGTATGCAGCATAAGTGTGTCAAGCTGCTGTAGGGCGGGTCAGTCCTGATCGATCCGGATCAGCTTCTCGCGCGAAGTCGCGCCGCGCAACAAGGCCAGCCGCGAGGGGGCGGAGCCCAGCGCCTTGGCAAGCAGGACCAGGACCGCAGCGTTGGCGGCGCCGTCCTGCGGCTTGGCGCGCACCTTGATGATGACACGGCCATCCTCGATTTCGACACCTTCGGTGCGGGCGCCGGGCGTCACGCGCACCGCAAGCCGGCCTTCCGGATCGGCCAGCGCGCGGATCGCCTCCGCCGGTGGCAGCTCAGGCCTGGGCTTCGCCACGCAGCGCCGCCAGATGCCGCCGCGCCAGGTCGCAATAGCGCGCGGTCTGGAAGCGGATCTTCTCGACCTGAGCCTCGTCCTGCGTGCGGAAGAACTTGGCCGGGCGTCCGACCCAGATCTCCCGCGGCGGAATGCTCTTGCCGGGGCTGAGCAAGGCGCCCGCCGCGAGCATCGCCCCTTCCCCGATCCGGCAATCGTCCATCGCTACCGCTCCCATGCCCACGAAAGCGCGGTCTTCCAGCGTGGCGCCATGCACCACGGCCATGTGCCCGATCACGCAATCCTCGCCGACGATGGTCGGGGAGCCGTCGGTGTCGGGACGCGGGCCTTCGACATGAAAGACGCTGCCGTCCTGGACGTTGGAACGGGCACCGATCTCGATCCGGTGAATGTCCCCGCGCAGGACGCAGTTGTACCAGACGCTCGCTTCGGGCCCGATCGTCACGTCCCCGATGATCCGCGCGCCCGGCGCGACGAAGGCGGTCTCGTGGATTTGCGGATGCTTGCCTTCGAACGGCAGGATCGTCGCGCCAGGATAGTTCATGTCGTCATCCTCAAAACAGGCTGCTCCAGCGAATATGCGGCAGGATGGAGGCATAGTCGTCCCGCCACGGAGATCGAGTGGCGGGCCGCAGATCGTTCCAGCCGGACTCGCCGGTGAGTTGCGCCAGCCGGTCCGGCGATCGCGCGAGCGCGACCCAGTCCGAAGTGCTGAGCGACCCCTGCCGGGTGCGATCCCGCCTCACGGCCGCGGCGTAGCCTTGGTGCTCGGCGATGGCGGCGATCACCGGCTCCAGGTCGATGAAGCGGTTGGAGATATGCATGACCAGAATGCCTTCGGGGCCAAGAGCCCGGAAATAGACGTCGAGAGCCTCTTCGGTCAGCAGATGCAGCGGGATCGCATCCGATGAGAACGCATCGATCAGCAGCAGGTCGAAGCTACCCGGCGCCGCCTCGGCCAGCTTGAGCCGCGCATCGCCAATGACGATGGAAGCGTCAGGCGCGCATTCTCGAACGAACGTGAAGACGCCCTGCTGCGAGTACTCGAGGATTTCCGGATCGATCTCGTAAAACGTCCAGCTCTGCCCGGGCCGTCTGTAACAAGCCAGCGTCCCCACTCCCAAACCGACGATCCCGACACGCGCTTGCGGACCGAACAGACGGTCGGCCGATTGCAGCGCCAGACCCGCACCCGAATCGGGGCCGTAATAGGTCGTCGGCGCCAGGCTCGGCACGCCGTTGACGCGGTGCTGAATGCCGTGGAGCGTGGTGCCATGTAGCAGTTGCCGGGGGCCTTCGGGTAAGTCGTTCACGGTGTAGATCCCGAAGTAGCTTCGGCTGCGCACGTCTTCGAGTGTCAGCCGCGCCTGATCCACGCCTCCAGCGGCCGCGAGCAACAGGGCGCAGGCCGGGACATAGACCCAACGCGCGGTGGTGACGAACACGACCGCGACGAAGAGAACCACGAAGATCAGCAAGTCCACCCCGCCCCATGCCTCGAAGCGAGGCCCGCTCCGCAACAGGCTCGCGCCCACCGCCACGACAAGCAGGAGGAACGCGAGGAGGGCCTGCCGGCGGGCGGTGTTCGGTAAGATGCGGGCCAGCCACTGAGACCCATGCCGAAGCGGAACCAGACCCGCGGCCGCCAGGATCAGCAACGGATGCTCCCAGGTCCAGTCGAACACCAGCGGGGCGACCAGCGCGGTGAATAGTCCTCCCAGCACACCCCCTGCTGCGATCACGAGATAGAACTGGGTCAGCCGCGCCGGCTCCGGCCGGGTTTCGTAGAGGCGGAAGTGCAGCGCGACGGCCACGACGAACAAAAGGACCAGGCTCGCGGCGGCGGTCAGCAGGCCGGGCCGTTCCGCGGCCATCATCGCCACCGCTCCGTCGATGCAGAGGACGATCGGCGCGAGCATCGCGACAACCGCTGCGAACCCGCTGCGCGCTGCAAAGGCGATGGAGAACGACAGCAGGTAGAGCCCCAGCGGGATCACCCAAAGCATCGGCGCAGCGAAGATGTCGGTGGTAAGATGCGTCGTCGTGGACAACATAAGGCCGGACGGAACGGCCGACAGCGCCAGCCACAGCCCGATGCGCCCCCACCCGGGTGGGGGTGCCGGCGACACGGCGGCCGGCGCGACCGCGCTGCGCCCGGCGCCGCGGCGCGCCAGCGCGGTCAGCGCCACCAGCCCAATCAGCAAGCCGTATCCCGCCGCCCAGGCGCCGCTTTGCGCTGTCAGCGGGAGCAGCGGCTCTGCGACCAGAGGGTACGCGAGCAGCCCGGCGAAGCTGCCGAGGTTGGACGCCGCATAAAGCGGATAGGGATCGCCCGCTTGCGGATGGGCGGCAAACCAGCGCTGCATCAGCGGAGCCTGCGCCGAGACCACGAAGAACAGCGGGCCGACGGTCAGCACGAACAGCCACGGCACCCGGAACGCCTCCTGTCCCGGCGGGAAAGGCGCGAGTTCCGGCATCGCGATCGGCAGGGTCAGCGCAGCAGCAAACAGCAAGGCGAGGTGCACCGCGGCCTGCCGCCTGATCGGCCAGCGGGATATGGCGTGCGCGTACGCGTAGCCGCCGAGCAGCAGGGCCTGGTACACCAGCATCGCGCTGTTCCAGACGTTGGAAGCGCCGCCCAGTCGAGGCAACGCCATGCGCGCCACCATCGGCTGGACCAGAAACAGCAGGAAACTGCCGGTGAGGATCGTGGCGGCAAACAGCCACCGGCGAGGAGCACCCACCGCGCCGCTCACCCCGCTCGCCGCTCCCACTCGTCACGGGTCAGGCGATAAACCTTCGTGGGGTTCTCTTCGGGCGGGTAGAGCGGGTCGTCGTAGTCGAGGTGCGCCATCCGCTCCATGCCGAGCCGCTCCATCACTCGCCACGATCGCCAATTGGCCTCGGAGGTCTGCGAGTAGATGAGCGAGGGCCCGAGCTGGCTGAAAACGAGCCCCAGCAGCGCGCGCGCCGCTTCGGTCGCGTAGCCGTGACCCCAGCGATCGGCCCGCAGCTGCCAGCCGGTCTCGAGCTCACCGCGCATCTCGTCCGGCGCGGCCTCGCTCGTCAGGGCGCCGCAGCCGCATTCGCCGAGGAACTCGCCGTCGGCGCGGCGAATGACCGTGAGGTAACCCCCCGTCGAATTGCTCCAGTTCGTGTTGGCACGCTGGATCTGCGCGGCAACTTCCTCGGCCGACCTGACCCCGCCCAGGTGCGCGCGGATTTCGGGCGTGTTCATATGCTTGAGCCAATGCGGCAGATCTTCGTCCCGGAAACGGCGCAGGATCAGCCGCTCGGTCGTAAGGACTGTCTCACCCACCGAGCAACCGCGCAGCGAGCGGGGCATGATAGGTGAGCACGCCGCTGCAGCCGGCGCGCTTGAACGCCATCAAGGTTTCCAAAACGAGCGCCTCGCGCTCGCCGGCCCCGGCCGCCGCCGCAGCTTCGATCATCGCGTACTCGCCGCTGACCTGGTAGGCGAACACCGGCACCTCGAACCGCTCCTTTACGCGGCAGGCGATGTCGAGGTATGGCAGGCCGGGCTTGACCATCACGCTGTCGGCGCCCTCCGCCAGGTCGAGCGCGACTTCGCGCAGCGCCTCTTCGCCGTTGGCCGGATCCATCTGGTAAGTCTTCTTGTCGCCCTTGAGCAAACCGCGCGAGCCGACCGCGTCGCGGAACGGACCATAGAACGCGCTCGCGTATTTCGCCGCGTAGCTCATGATCTGGACGTTGTGGTGGCCGCCCATCTCGAGCGCCATCCGGATCGCTTTCACGCGCCCGTCCATCATGTCGGACGGGGCGATGATGTCGGCACCCGCTTCGGCCTGGTTCACCGCCTGGTCGACGAGCACCGCCACGGTATCGTCGTTGAGGACGTTTCCGGCATCGTCGACGAGCCCATCCTGCCCGTGGCTGGTATAGGGATCGAGCGCCACGTCGGTGAGGATACCGATGTCCGACCCGCAGGCGTCACGGATCGCTTTGGCCGCGCGGCACATCAGGTTGTCGGGATTGAGCGCTTCCTGACCATCTTCGCTTCGCTTGTCCGCCGGCGTGTTCGGGAACAGCGCCAGGCATGGAATGCCGAGCGACACCGCTTCAAGCGCTCGCTCGCCTATCCGGTCGACCGACCAGCGTGAGACACCGGGCAGCGTGCCGATCGGCTCCTCCACGCCGCGGCCCTCGGTCACAAACAGCGGCCATATCAAATCGGCCGGAGTAAGCACGGTTTGACGGTGGAGCGCGCGGCTCCAAGCATGAGCGCGCGTGCGGCGCAAGCGAACTGCAGGATAAGAGCCCATCATCGAGCCGTCCTGCCGCAAAACGCCAGCGTCGGCAATCTAACGGGGCGGGCCGCCCGTGCCGGAGAGGTCAGCCGACGCGCTTGGCGTCGAGGCGATCAATCTCTCGTACCGGCTCGCGGTGCGCGGCGGGGTCGGGCGCCAGACTGGCCAGGGCCGCACCGGGCTCCACCCGCTGCAGCTCGCCAAGACGGGCGCGGAAGCTGGCCAGTTCGCGGCCGCTGAGCTGCGCGCGAGTGACGAAGCTGACGCTCGACGGGTTCACCGGCTTGCCGTTGCGGTACATCTCGTAGTGCAGGTGCGGGCCGGTCGACAGGCCGGTCGAGCCGACATAGCCGATTACCTGCCCGCGCCGCACCCGCGAGCCGTTCGATACTGCGATCCGGCTCATGTGCGAGTAGCCGGTGGCAAGCCCCCCTCCATGCGAGAGCCGCACGTAATTGCCATGCCCGCCGTTGCGTCCGGCAAATTGCACCGTGCCGTCGCTGACAGCATAGATCGGGGTGCCGTAGCTTGCCTTGAAATCGAGGCCCGAGTGCATGCGCCGATAGCCGAGAATCGGGTGCCGGCGCATCCCGTAGCCGGAGGAGACACGGCCCGGAACCGGAGCCACCAGGCCCTCGCGCTGCTCGGCGACGCCGGAGGCTTCGTAGAACTGGCCATCCTTGCCCCAGCGGAGCATCTGCTTGCGCGGCTTCCCGTCGCGCAGGATTGCGGCATAGATGAGCTTGCCGGCCTCGACCTCACCTGTCGCCGCGCGCTTGTATTCAACCACCAGGTCGAACTCGTCGGCGCTGGAAATTCCCCGGTCGAGGTCGATTTCGCCGCTGAGCGCGCGCAGGTATTGTTGCACGGCGCTGGCGGGAGCTCCGGCAGCGCGGGCCGAGCGGTAAAGACTGGGCCCGACGACGCCGCGGACGCGGAGCGGCGTGGTGTCCACCTTGATGGGCCGCGGATCGAGCACCAGCCGCCCGGCCTCGTCGCGTTCGACCGCAAGCTGCAGATCGAAACGAGCGCGGAACGACAGCGCCTCGAGCGGGCGGTTAGCTTCGGGTGCAGGGCGGCGCCCGAGGGTGATGTCGAACTTCGTACCAGGCGCGATCTCCGCCAGCGGCACTTCGTTAGCCACCAGCGAGGCGATGAGATCGGCTTCCGCCGCGCCTATCCCGGCGCGCTCGAGCATGCGGTCGAACCCGTCGCCCGGCGCAAGCGTCGCTTCGAGGTCGAGACGCGGGCGCTCCGGCGCTGTGGCCAAGGGAACCACAGCTGCCGTGGCGCCCATCCGGCGGCCGCTGTCGCCACCCAGCGCCAGCGGCATGATCATCTGACTGCGGAATTCGTCGCGGACCGGGTCATCGATCACCATCAGCGGCGCGGCTTCCACAGCCGTGAGGCTGGGCCAACCTGCCAGAGCGAGGGCGGAAAGCCCGACCAGCGTTCCGGCCCCACGCATCCAGCGGCGCGAGCCGATTTCCTGCGCCAGGTCCGGGACCAGATCGAGTGACGCCCAACGCGCCGACGCTCGCTCCCGCCATTCGCGATAACGCGCTGTAAGGGCGGGTGAACGCTTGCCGAGTTTCATATTTGGAGCGGCTTCACGCACGATCCGGGCGCGCGTTGCCGACGGACCGACGGTTCCGCCGGTGTCAGCGACTGCATCGGTCTCGATGTATTTGAACAAACGCACCCTCCAGCGCCGGGCGCACTTTCCTGCCGATCCTTGCAGGAAAGGCGCAGCCCGATCCCGGCCGCCCTAGTGGCAAAAACGTTTCGCACCATAAAGTTAATTTCTGCCTAAGTGGGATGAAGAGAGTCCCCATTGCGGCGAAATGTGAGACGAAAGGGAACGTTAGTCGCGCTTGCGCTGCCGGCGGCATGACCCCACACTGGCGTCATCGTGATCGCCACCCGCTCTGACAGCCGGTTGCGGGCCGTGCTCGGCCCGACCAATACCGGCAAAACTCACCTCGCCATCGAGCGGCTATGCGGCCACTCGAGCGGCGCCATCGGCTTTCCGCTGCGTCTGCTCGCGCGCGAGGTTTACGACCGAGTTCGCGCCATCAAAGGCGACAATCAGGTTGCGCTGATCACCGGTGAAGAGCGGATCGAGCCGGAAGGGGCCCGCTATTATCTCTGCACTGCCGAAGCGATGCCTCGTGACGGCGGCGGGTTGGCCTTCGTAGCGCTCGACGAAGTGCAACTTGCCGCCGATCGTGAACGGGGCCACATCTTTACCGACCGCCTGCTTCATGCACGCGGGCGCGAAGAGACCATGCTGCTGGGCTCGGCAACGGTCGAGCCAATCATCAAGGCGCTGTTGCCCCGGACCGAGATGGAGGACCGACCGCGCTTCTCCACCTTGAGCTATGCCGGCGCCAAGAAGCTGTCGCGCCTGCCGCCACGCTCCGCCGTAGTCGCCTTTTCGGTCGAGCAGGTCTACGCGGTCGCCGAGATGCTGCGCCGCTTCCGCGGCGGCGCCGCGGTCGTGATGGGCGGCCTGAGCCCTGAAACCCGCAACCGGCAGGTCCAGCTGTTCCAGTCGGGCGAAGTCGACTACATCGTCGCCACCGATGCGATCGGGATGGGTGTGAACCTCGACGTCACGCATGTCGCCTTTGCTTCGCTCTCAAAGTTCGACGGCGTGCGGCAACGCAGGCTGACGCCTGCGGAAATGGCGCAAATCGCCGGACGCGCCGGCCGGCACCAGCAGGATGGGACGTTCGGCACTCTGGCGGCACGCGACAACGATGCGCTGAACTTCACCGATGACGAAATATACGCAATCGAGCAGCATCGCTTTGCGCCGCTGACGAAGCTGTTCTGGCGCGAGGCAGAGCCGCGGTTCAGCAGCTTGCGCGCGCTGCTGAGCGATCTTGAAGCGAAGCCCGACGCTCCCGAGCTCGCGCCCGCGCCGGAAGCCATCGACCTTGCTGTACTGCGGCGACTTAGCGAGGAGCCGGCGATAGCGGACGGCGTCAAGACGCCAGACCAGGTGCGCCGTTTCTGGGAGGTGTGCCAGCTACCCGACTTCCGCCAGCAAGGCCCGGATACTCACGCGCGCTTTGTAGCTCGGCTCTGGCAGGATTTGCGCGACGGCCACCTCGGAGCAGACTATGTGGCTGCGCGAGTAGCCGAACTGGGCAGAACCGAAGGCGATATCGACACGCTGCAGGGTCGGATCGCGGCGATCCGCAGTTGGGCCTACATCTGTCAGCGGCCGGATTGGGTCTTGGCGCGCGACGAAATGGGCGCCAGGGCACGCGACGCTGAGCGACGCCTTTCCGACGCGTTGCACCAGCGGCTGACCGAACGTTTCGTCAACCGGAGGACGACGATCCTGATGAAGACTTTGGGCAAGGATGCCGGATTGCTGCGCGTGACTCTGGACGATGCCGGCCGGGTTCTGGTCGAAGACGAGCCGATCGGACATCTCGAAGGTTTCCGCTTCGTCGTTGATGCCGACGCCAGCCACGATGATCGCAAGCTGATGCTCGCTGCCGCTGAAAAGCACCTGCCGAAGCTGCTGGCGGCGAAAGCCGAAGCGCTGGTCCAGGATGAACTGGGCGATCTCAGCATCGAACGGGGCGAAGTGCGCCGCGGTGGGCGGGTGATTGCGCGCCTCGAACGCGGCAAGACCGCGAGCCGGCCGCGGCTGGTGCTCGGCAAGGAACTCGGAGTGCTCGAACCTGTGCACAGGGCGCGGCTCACCGAAGCGCTGGAGCTGTGGCTCGAAGGCCATTTGGCGCCGCTGACACCGCTGCGCGAAATCGAAGCGGCAGCGCTGTCGCCGGAAGCGGGAAGCGAAGTGCGCGCCTTGCTGCTGACTCTGGCCGACGGCCACGGCACGATCGTCCGGGAGGACGCGGGGCTGGCGCACGTGCCGAAGGACAAACGCCCCCTGCTGCGGCGGCTGGGGGTAACGATCGGCGCGCTGGACGTGTTCGTGCCGACACTGCTCAAACCAGCAGCGCGGCGCCTGCTCCAGGCGATCGGCGCCGACCCGCGGCCGGTGCAGGAGGCAATGGAGCCGGTGATCGCCCGCGCCTCGGGCCGCAAAGGAGGCGCCCTGCCGGCTGGCTATCGCCGGGCCGGGAGCCAGGCCATCCGTGTCGACATGGCCGAAAAGCTCTTTCGCGCGGCGCATGAACAGCGCGTCGCCTCGGGCGGACGCGCGTTTCGCGTCGACCCGGCACTGGCCACCTCGATGGGCCTCGCTTCGGACAACTTCCGGCTGTTGATGCGCGATGCCGGGTTCCGGCCGGGCGAGACGCGGACGCTCCCGGAAGGGGCGTACGGCCCTCCGACGCCCACGCTGTGGACATGGCGCCCGCCGCGCAAGGATCGCGTACCCGAGAGGCGACCGGCGCCGGTGCGCGAGGGCGGGGCCTTTGCTGCCCTCGCCGACCTGGTACGTTAGCTTTCGCCCACGTGCGGATCGACCGGCTGCTCCACGCGCTGCGCTTCGCCAAAAGCCGGACCCTGGCCCAGCGCTGGATCGCCGAAGGCCATATTCGTCGCAACAGCGAGCGGGTCTTGCGCCAGGACCTGCCGATCACGGTGGGCGACGTGCTGACTTTGCCGCTACGCAACCGTGTCCTGGTGATAGAAATCGTTGCTTTGCCGGAGCGGCGCGGGCCGCCTAGCGAAGCGCGGACGTGCTACCGCCCGCTTGACGCTGGCGGGGCAAACGGCATAGCGGGCCACGACGCGCCGCCGGGAGCCGATCCGGAAAACGCAGAAGGGAAAGCGCAGAAATGACCTACGTCGTCACCGAGGCCTGCATCAAGTGCAAGTACACCGACTGCGTCGAGGTCTGCCCGGTCGATTGCTTCTATGAGGGCGAGAACATGCTCGTCATCAATCCGTCGGAATGCATCGACTGCGGCGTGTGCGAACCCGAATGCCCGGCCGAAGCGATTCTGCCCGATACCGAAGGTGGGCTGGAGCAATGGCTCGAGCTGAACGCGCGCTATTCGGCCGAGTGGCCGAACATCACCCAGAAGAAGGATCCACCCGCCGACGCCGACGACTTCAAGGGCGTCGACGGCAAATTCGACCAGTTCTTCTCGCCGGAGGCCGGCGAAGGCGACTAAGCTTTTTCGCCACCTGGCTCACCACCGCTTCCGCAGAAAATTCGCCGCCCTTGCCCTGTAATGGGCAGGGGTGGCAATTTTGTTGCGAATCTGCTATATAATACGCGGCTCCGCCCGTCTGCTCGGGCGATGGTCGGGATTAGGAAGGCAGGCCCCCGCCAACCAGATACAATTGCAGGCAAGCCAGGCTGCGCCGGGTCGTGCGGCCATAGCACTGTCTTGCGCTCTCATCCCTGCCGCAAGAAAGGACAAGTAAGCAAGATGGCTGTGAATGCCCCCGCATTCGATGTCGGCGACTACGTGGTCTATCCCAAGCATGGGGTCGGCCGGGTGGTCGAGCTGCAGAGCGAAGAAATCGCCGGAATGAAGCTCGAGCTGTACGTGCTGCGCTTCGAAAAAGAACGGATGACGCTTCGCGTTCCGGTCAACAAGGTCGAAGCCATCGGCATGCGCAAGCTGTCGAGCGACAAGACGCTCAAGGAAGCGATGGAAACCCTGAAGGGCAAGCCCAAGGTCAAGCGCACGATGTGGTCGCGCCGCGCCCAGGAGTACGAAGCGAAGATCAACTCGGGTGACCTCGTGTCGATCGCCGAAGTGACTCGCGACCTGTTCCGCCCGGAAGACCAGCCGGAGCAGAGCTATTCGGAACGGCAGATCTTCGAAGCCGCCTCCAGCCGCCTCGCGCGCGAACTGGCGGCGATGGAAAAGACCGACGAGCCGACCGCGCTCGCCAAGATCCTCGACGTGCTGAAGACACACGCGCCGCAATACTACGAGAACACCACCGAAGACGCCTGATCGGCGCCTGAGCGTGGAACGAGGGGCCGCCCGGAGCAATCCGCGCGGCCCTTTCGTTTCGGGCTTCCGGGCGAAAGCTGGAACGTCTCCAGTCCCGGCCGGTTCACACGCCTGCAAGCGTGCCGTATCTAGACCGCGACCGAGGGAGAACGGCCATGGCCCATGCAATGCGAATGATTGCCGTTACCGTCGCCGCGCTCGCGTTGCAGGGTTGTCTCGCCAAGACCGCCTATAACGTCGCAACCTTTCCGGTCAGGGCCGCGAGCAAAGGCGTCGATCTGGCCACGACGAGCCAATCCGAAGCGGACGAGAAACGCGGTCGCGAAATCCGCCAGCGCGAGGAACGGCTCGGCCGCCTGCAACGCGACTACGAAAGACAGCTCAGCCGCTGCAACGACGGTGACCGCCGCGCTTGCGAGCAGGCCCGCACGACCTACGGCGAAATGCAGGTGCTGTTGCCCTCGATCCCGGTCGAGCCCGACTA